>NZ_JARXHW010000280.1:0-353 GCF_031127805.1 Thalassobacterium maritimum
TATGCTCCGAAAGTCAGAAACTTCAGCGCTCGCTGTGCCTTTTTTTGTCCACTGACCGCTTCTGCATAGCCGCAGAAACGATAATCTTTCGGGTCCTTCACCAATCCCGCTCGCACAGGATTCAAGTCAATATAGGCCGCCATGGTCTGCAGCGCGTTGCCCTTACCCTCCACTAAAACACTTTTAAAACGATCCGCCCATAAGGGCCCAAAGCGCTCATGAGTCTTGTTAAACCAAGTCGAAAAGCGTTGTTTTAAGGTTTTCATGAAGGCCGAGACGTCATTCATGCGAGCCAGCAGCTTTTGTCGAATCAAGTCCGCCTCCGCTCCCCCATCTCTTAATTCCCGCTCCAT
>NZ_JARXHW010000281.1:0-353 GCF_031127805.1 Thalassobacterium maritimum
TATGCTCCGAAAGTCAGAAACTTCAGCGCTCGCTGTGCCTTTTTTTGTCCACTGACCGCTTCTGCATAGCCGCAGAAACGATAATCTTTCGGGTCTTTCACCAATCCCGCTCGCACAGGATTCAAGTCAATATAGGCCGCCATTGTTTGCAGCGCGTTGACCTTCCCCTCCACTAAAACACTTTTAAAGCGATCCGCCCATAAGGGCCCAAAGCGCTCATGGGTCTTGTTAAACCAAGTCGAAAAGCGTTGTTTTAAAGTTTTCATGAAGGCCGAGACGTCATTCATGCGAGCCAGCAGCTTTTGTCGAATCAAGTCCGCCTCCGCTCCCCCATCTCTTAATTCCCGCTCCAT
>NZ_JARXHW010000282.1:0-350 GCF_031127805.1 Thalassobacterium maritimum
TTTTGAGGCTACACCTGCCCCGTAAGCTCGGTTCTCTGAACCGGGCACTCAGACAGCTCTGGACACCGGCGCAATCACGACGCTCCCCCAAAACAGAGTTTTGAGGCTACACCTGCCCCGTAAGCTCGGTTCTCTGAACCGAGCACTCACACAGCTCCGGACACCGGCGCAATCACGGCGCTCCCCAAAACAGAGTTTTGAAGCTACACCTGCCCCGTAAGCTCGGTTCTCTGAACCGGGCACTCAGACAGATCTGGACACCGGCACAATCACGACGCTCCCCCCAAAACAGAGTTTTGAGGCTACACCTGCCCCGTAAGCTCGGTTCTCTGAACCGGGCACTCAGACAG
>NZ_JARXHW010000283.1:0-347 GCF_031127805.1 Thalassobacterium maritimum
TTGACCAGACCAAAGTCAGGGTCGTAAAAGTTCTTCCAGATCAAAAGAAAGACCATGCCCGGAATGATCATGGGGATCACGAAGCAGACCTGAATTAAATAGCGCAGCCGGTCGTTCTTGACCCGGTTCAAGGCAATGGCCGCAAGAATGCCCGGCCACAGCTTTAACAAATTAGCGACCAGTAGGATGCCGACCAGTTTGAAGGACTGCCAAAACATCGGGTCCGAAAAGGCCTCCTTGAAATTACGCAGTCCAATGAACTCCTGCACCGTGGGCGGCTGCCAGCGGAAGAAGGACATCATAAACACATCGATCTTCGGGTAGTAACTAAAGATCAGCAGCGAAAG
>NZ_JARXHW010000284.1:0-346 GCF_031127805.1 Thalassobacterium maritimum
GCGCTCACGTATCCTTCGAGCAGTGCCTGTTTGAAACCTGCGAGAAGTGCGGGTGGATACTTGAAGGTTTTTGTGTGATGACCAATCACTTCCACCTGGTCGTGCGCACGCCGAAGGGCAACTTGATCTATGGTATGAAGTGGCTGCAATCCACCTTTGCGAATCGCTACCACAAGTTTCGGAAAGTGCACGGCAAACTATTCCAAGGACGCTACAAGAGCTTAATCGTCGAAGAAGACGGCTATCTGGGTGCCCTCCTTCACTACACACACTTGAATCCTGTGCGAGCAGGCATGACCGATGTCGCTGGACTGCGTCATTACCGCTGGTCGAGCTATTGGTATCT
>NZ_JARXHW010000285.1:0-346 GCF_031127805.1 Thalassobacterium maritimum
AGTTTAATGGAGATCGGGCGTCCCGCCCGATTGAAGTTTGAGGTAGCTCCCAAAGTAGCGGGTTGCTTTAGCGCCCGTCAGCGCATGCGCAGCCCGCGCCCACCACAAACCAAGGCTGAAGCACTTGGCCAATGAGAAGTGGAGAGTTTAATGGAGGTCGGGCGTCCCGCCCGATTGAAGTTTGAGGTAGCTCCCAAAGTAGCGGGTTGCTTTAGAGCCCGTCAGCGCATGCGCAGCCCCCGCACACCACAAACCAAGGCTGAAGCACTTGGCGCAGTGAGAAGTGGAGAGTTTAATGGAGATCGGGCGTCCCGCCCGATTGAAGTTTGAGGTAGCTCCCAAAGTA
>NZ_JARXHW010000286.1:0-344 GCF_031127805.1 Thalassobacterium maritimum
TGTGTGATGTCGAATCACTTTCACGTGCTCTTGCGTGTGCCGGATCGTCAGCAGGTGGATGATGCTGAATTGATGCGCCGCTATCAGGTGCTGTATCCGAAGCCTACCAAGTATCAGGCGGATTCGGTCAAGGTGCTGCGCTCTCACTTGCAAGCGGATTCTGAAGAGGCGCAGCAGTTGCGTGCGAAATTATTGGCGCGGATGGGCGATGTCTCTGAATATATGAAGGCGGTGAAGCAGCGCTTTTCGGTCTGGTTTAATCGTAATCATAAGCGCTATGGCACTCTGTGGGCGGACCGTTTTAAGTCGGTCTTGGTCGAGGGGCATGGCAATCCGCTGCAAAC
>NZ_JARXHW010000287.1:0-344 GCF_031127805.1 Thalassobacterium maritimum
GTTTGCAGCGGATTGCCATGCCCCTCGACCAAGACCGACTTAAAACGGTCCGCCCACAGAGTGCCATAGCGCTTATGATTACGATTAAACCAGACTGAAAAGCGCTGCTTCACCGCCTTCATATATTCAGAGACATCGCCCATCCGCGCCAACAATTTCGCACGCAACTGCTGCGCCTCTTCAGAGTCCGCTTGCAAGTGAGAGCGCAGCACCTTGACCGAATCCGCCTGATACTTGGTAGGCTTCGGGTACAGCACCTGATAGCGGCGCATCAATTCAGCATCATCCACCTGCTGACGATCCGGCACACGCAAGAGCACGTGAAAGTGATTCGACATCACACA
>NZ_JARXHW010000288.1:0-343 GCF_031127805.1 Thalassobacterium maritimum
CACGTAGAGCGGGAAGAAGGCGAAGGTGAGGATGAAGGCCAGGTAGCCGAGCTTGATCGTTTCACCGATTTTGTTCTGAGTTTGTGGAGTCATTGGGGGGGAATCTGTTAAGAGCTTACTTTTCGACCTTCACGTATTTTTGGTAAACGATGGTCAGCAGCAGGATGATGACGAAGAGCACCATGCCCAGCGCACAGGCGTAGCCGAAGCGACCTTCGGTGAAGGCGGCGCTAAACATATAGAGGCCGGGCACCATGCCCTTGCCGCCGGGCCCACCGTCGGGTCCGAGCAGGATCAGGAAGATCTCGTAAGTGGTCAGCGTGCCGATGGTCATGAAGATCAG
>NZ_JARXHW010000289.1:0-341 GCF_031127805.1 Thalassobacterium maritimum
AAGACGACGAACCAACCAAGAAAGTCCCGCGCTACGACGGGGCCACACTTCAAGAAGCCAATGAGCTCAGGTGGGAACTAGTGCTCGAGCAATGCATGCAGACACTGAATAAAACGGATGATGATGCGACCAAAGAAATGAAGTCAGCAGATTGGAAGATACTCATTGCCGCTGTCCTAAAATGCAAAACCAGCGCAAGCAATGTATGGATTGCAGATCAGCTTAACATGGGAGTCCCCCACGCGGTCAGTCGCTATGTCGGCGTATTCAAACAGAATGGAAATCACAATGAGGCGACATTCCTACAGCTCATTGCAAACATAACGACATGACCCTTTTTT
>NZ_JARXHW010000028.1:0-66020 GCF_031127805.1 Thalassobacterium maritimum
ACAAGTCACGCCCCTACTATTTATGAAAGTCCTCCTTCCCATACTCATTCTACTGTCCGCCGGCGGCATCACGGCAGCACTGGTGATCTTACAGCCCGAGGCGGCAGAGGTCACACCTGAGCGACCGGTCACCAATGTCGAAGTGATTACAGTGCAGCCTCAATCGGTGCAACTCACAGTCAAGAGCCAAGGCACGCTGCTACCGACCACCGAAACCGATCTCATCGCCGAGGTCAGTGGCCGCATCATCGAAATGGCGGAGCTGTTCAATGTCGGTAATCGCTTTCGCAAAGGCGAACTGCTCATCAAAATCGATCCCGCCGACTACGAGGCCGCAGCCGCCAATGCGGCCGCCGACTTAGCCAACGCACAATTAGCACTGGCACAGGAAGAAGCCCAGGCCCAACAAGCGGCCGCCGATTGGAAAGCTCTCGGTGAGGGCGCAGCCAGCGATCTCACTCTGCGCAAGCCTCAACTCGCTCAAGCGCAAGCGCGCATCGCCAGCGCCGAAGCAAATCTGAAACGCGCTCAACGCGATTTGGAGCGCACCCAAATCACCGCACCCTACGATGGAATTGTGCTGATGAAACAAGCCGACCTGGGACAATATATCACCGCCAACCCCGGCAATCCGCTCGGTCGCATCTACTCAACTCAAAGTGCAGAGGTGCGCCTACCGATGACCGAACAAGAAGCCTCGCTGCTCGACCAGCGCAGTAAACGACAACGCTTTGTCACGCTCACACAAAATAAAAATGGCAACGAGCTACAGTGGAAAGCGCCCCTCATTCGTATCGAAGACAATGTCGATCCGACCAGCCGCCTGCTCTATGCAGTGGCTCGAATCAATGCGCCCTTTGACCCCAAGCCCGAGCAACCAGCGCTACGACGCGGCACCTTTCTCCACGCAGAGATCGAAGGCCGCGGCCTGAGCGATGCCTACAAAATACCGCGTTACGCCCTGCGTGGCTCCAATACCGTCTACATCCTCACAGAGACAAACACCCTCATCACACGCACCGTGCAAATCATTCAAAGCGATGCCGAAGAAGTCGTCATCACCGCCGGCCTCGCCCCCGGCGAGCGAGTCGCCACCAGCCCGATCGCCTACTACGTCGAAGGCATGCCCGTAGAGGTGATAGCGGATTAATGATGAATAATAACGAATCACTCATCCGCCATCATTCATCATTCATCCGCCATCACCCATCCACCATCACCCATCAATAAATGATTCGTTGGTTCACACAAAACGGCGTCGCCGCCAATCTGCTCGCAGGCATTATCATTGTCGCAGGCCTCTTCACGGCGATGAGTATCAAGCTGGAGCTATTTCCTGAGCTAGACCTCGACATGGTCAGCGTTGCCGTGCCCTACCCCGGCGCCGCCCCGGAGGAAGTGGAAAGCGGCATTATCGAGCTGATCGAAGACCGCATCCAAGACGTCGACGGCGTCAAAAAAATAACCGCCACCGCCGGCGAAGGCTACGGCTCGGTACTGGTCGAAGTCGAACGCGGCTACGACGCCACCGAAGTCAGCGACAAAATCAAAGTGCGCGTCGATGCCATCGATAACTTCCCGGAAGAAGCGGAAGAACCGCAGGTGGAAGAACTACTCATTCGCAATGAAGTGATCTCACTCGCAGTTTATGGCGACGCGGATGTGAAAACTCTCAAAGAGATCGCCGAGTATATTCGCGACGAGCTCAACGTCCGCGAGCGCATCACACAAGTAGACATCAAAGGCGTCGCTGAATTTGAGATTTCAATCAACGTATCTGAGATCGCACTACGCCAATACGGCCTCACTTTCGACGACGTGGTGCAAGCCATCCGCAACACATCCGTCGACATCCCCGGCGGCTCGATCAAATCCCGCGGGGGCGAAATTCTCTTACGCACCACAGGCAAAGCCTACACCGGCGCGGGCTTCGAAGATATGCCTGTCATCACTCGCGCCGATGGCAGTGTCGTGCGTGTGCGCGACCTCGCCAGCGTGGAGGACGGCTTCGTGGACGATCCCCTCATCACTGAATTCAATGGTCAACGCGCGGTGCTGCTGCGCATCTATGCCGTGGGCGACGAGAGCGCACTGGATGTATCCGGACGCGTGCAAAGTTTCGCCCAAACGATCGATGCCGACCTGCCAGCCGGCATTCAAGTCGAAGCCTTTCGCGACTTCACCTACTACCTCAAAGGACGCCTGCAGATGCTAATCGAGAACGGCCTCTACGGCCTGCTCTTGGTGCTGCTGATCCTGACGCTCTTCCTACGTCCCTCACTCGCTTTCTTCGTGATGCTGGGCATCCCGATTTCCTTTCTCGGTTCGATGCTCTTCCTGCCGATGCTAGGCATCAGCATCAATCTAGCCTCGCTCTTCGGCTTTATACTGGTGCTCGGCATCGTGGTGGACGACGCCATCATCGTGGGCGAGAGTGTGTTTACCCAGTTTCAAAAACACGGCGGCCCCGGTGTGGAAGCCTCTGTCGCCGGCACCAAGCGCGTTTCGATTCCAGTCACCTTTGCGGTGCTCACCACCATCGTGGCTTTTCTGCCCATTCTCACCATCCCGGGCTTCTTAGGTAAGTTCTTCTACCCGATCCCGGTGGTCGTGATCGCGACTTTGATCTGGTCCTTAATCGAGTCAAAACTAGTGCTCCCCTACCACCTCACGCTGTGCAACGTAGGCGGCGGCAGTCGTGGAGAAATTAACTGGCTACAACGACAACAGCGCAAAGTAGCCGACGGCTTGGAACGCTTCATCGAGCATCGCTATCGACCGGTATTGAAACGCGCGATACAGTTTCGCTACGCCACGGTGGCCGCCTTTGTCGGCACACTTATGATCATGTTCGGCATGCTGGCGGGCAAGCACCTGCCCTTTGTCTTCTTTCCCCCCGTGCCCTCGGACTACATCGTCGCCAAACTCGTAATGCCCGAAGGCACCCCAGTCGAACTCACCACCCGCGCGATTGAACAAATGAATGACGGGCTCAATCAGTTGATCGAAGAGGTCAAAGAAGAAGGCCACGGCGAGCCCTTTGACAACGTCGTCATCACCATCGGTGGGCAGCCCTTTGAAGGCAATGGAGACCCCATAAATGCCAGTGGCAGCAACACCGGCACCCACATCGCCGAGATTGCAGTGGAACTGGTCAAACGCGAAGACTTGCCCGGCGGCGGCAATATCGAATCACTCTCCGCGCCCAATCTCGCGAATCGCTGGCGCGATATGATCGGCCCGGTAGCCGGCGTGAAAGAGCTCTCCTTCAATGCCAACGCAGCCGGTGCCGCCGGCATGCCAATCGACATACAACTCTCCGGCCGCGATTTCGACAGCCTGCAAGCCGCCTCCGAAGCGATCAAAGCGAAACTCGCCACCTATGAAGGACTCTTCGACATCAAAGACAACTACAGCAGCGGCAAACGAGAAATTAAACTCGACATCCGCCCCAGCGCCGAGCCCCTCGGGCTGCGCCAATCCGACCTAGGTCGCCAAGTGCGCGCCGCCTTCTACGGCGTCGAAGCCCAACGCATTCAACGCGGTCGTGACGACATCAAGGTCATGGTGCGCTACCCACTCGACGAACGACAGTCCGTCGAGAACCTCGAAGACCTACGCATCCGCACCTTCGACGGGCACGAGGTCCCCTTCGATGAAGTCGCCGATTTCAAAATCACCGACGGCTTTTCTTCCATCACCCGCGTCGACCGCCGACGCGTGATCAACATCACCGCCGACGCCGACAAAAACATCGCCGACCTCGGCCTCATCAAGGCCGACCTCAAAGGGAAGCAAGAGCTGGACGGCTTTCTCAGCAGCCTGATGAAAGACTATCCCGGCGTATCCTGGACCTTCGAGGGAGAGGCCCGCGAACAAGCCGACATCTTTGCCAGCCTACAACAAATGACGCTGATCGCGCTCTTCATCATCTACGCCCTACTCGCGATCCCACTCAAATCGTATATTCAGCCGGTCATCGTGATGATCGTCATCCCCTTCGGCCTGATCGGAGCCATCGGCGGCCACATCATCATGGGACAGCCCATGAGCATCCTGTCCGTGCTCGGCTTCGTCGCACTCGCCGGCGTGGTGGTCAACGACAGCCTGGTGCTGGTCGATTTCATCAATCAAGAACGTGCCCAAGGCATGCCTCTGCGCAAAGCCATCGAAGAAGCCGGCGCCTTACGCTTCCGCCCAATCATCCTCACCTCACTCACCACCTTCGCCGGCCTCTTGCCAGTGCTATTTGAGACCAGCCTACAAGCCCAATTCCTCATTCCTATGGCCATCTCCCTCAGCTTCGGCGTGCTCTTTGCCACCTTCATCACCCTGCTCTTAGTCCCCGCATTTTACTCGATCCTAGAAGACCTTCGAGAAACCTGCGTTGGAAACAAACATTCAAATAAGCGTGCTTAGCAGACGCACGCACGAAACCTAAATTCCACGAATCGACGACTAGTTATGCCTTCCCGCGGACGCCATCAAAGCACCTCTAAAGAATGCCGACAGATGATCAAAAAGATCGAAGCGCTCGATGGGGTCATTGGTGTGATCATTGGGCATTCCTACGGCGGCAAATCACTCGGTAAACAAAGCCGCACAGGCAGCGTTAAAGTGCAGCGTATCGAACAAGCAGGCATCAAAGCTGCCACTCAAAGTGCAAAAGGCCTGCAAGAACTCTTTATCCGCACAAAAGCAGGACACGAAAATACAGTCGCCGAAAAAATCACGGCCTTATCTTAGCGCACGCGATCAGTGCTACGCCCCTAACTCAGCGTATCCTCAATCCTATGGATTGGGGCCGGAACGAATCGACGCCCGCAATCAACACTCCCCGCTTCGAAGAACCGAGGCTTCTAACTCAGCGTATGCCCCCCCAGAAATCTCTGAATTATCTGAACTCTCACTTGTAAGCAGAACATTCAATGCTTAGCTTGCTCCCATGGCAGAACAAGGATCAACAGGAAACGTCATCGCTGCGCTATGCAGCTTTTTCATACCGGGACTAGGACAATTAGTACAAGGCCGCCTACTGATGGCGCTCATCCATTTTGTCCTCGCAAGTATGCTATGGGTCATACTCATGGGCTGGGTGATTCACCTTTGGTCCATCTTAGACGCCGCATTGTTTAAGCCTAAATCTTAGTTTTCGAAACAAAATACCTCCTGCTACAAATGAATAAGCCGACCATACTCGCATTTGCTGCCAGCACCAGCAGCCAATCCATCAATAAACAACTCGCCGAGTACGCAGCCAATGCCCTGCCTGAAGTGCAGGTGAGAGTGATCGATTTAAACGATTTTACAGCTCCCATGTATTCAGTCGACGCAGAAGCCAAGGATGGAATCCCAGCCAGTGCGAAAGCCTTCGTCGCAGAAATCGAAGCAGCCGATGGTATCATTCTCTCGCTAGCGGAGCATAATGGCAGTTATACCGCAGCCTTTAAAAGTCTCTTCGACTGGGGCACGCGCCATAAACATAAAATTTGGTCCGAAAAGCCGATGCTACTACTTAGCACATCTCCAGGCGCACGCGGCGGGGCCACAGTGCTGGGAACCGCAAGCAGCAGCTTCCCACATTTAGGCGCCAAAATTGCCGCGACCTTCTCGCTGCCCTCCTTCAGCGACAATTTTTCAAGTGCAGACGGCATCCAAGACGAAACACTCAAAAAGAACTTTGCCCGAAAATTGGCCGAATTTCGTTCGACTTTCTAAAAAAAAATTCACCTGCCCTCCCAGATCCCGCAAAGCACATTGAAACAAATGCCCAGCTACGCGTAGCGAATTGATTGCCACTTCCCTGAAGTGTCCAATTTTCACCACTAAGTGCGCAAAACTTATACTTTTCTGCACCCATGATTAATCATTCAAACCCGATTAACAGGAACAAAGTAGTTTTTTTTCAAATACGACAACGAGCATAAATCATATTTTAGTTACCTACATCGATTTTGATGTTTGACTACAGATTTTAGCGTAGTAGCAACTTGCGCCCATGGGATCTAAACTTGGAGCATATAGTCTTTTCTTCGCAACACTAAGTGTCGCGAGTGCCGCCATTGATATTTCATTTTCCTCTGTTACTGTCTATGACAGTGGCAATGGTTTAGATGAATATCGATTCGTCAATGCAGCAACAGTGGATGGTGAATCGTTGGACGTCATTCTAACAGTAAACTCGACCAGCGCAGGAGTGGACTATGGCGATGGTGCTTTAGTCAACGGAGGCAGTGGTCTCGGCGGAAATAATGAGTACGGCCTATCGACTGTAGATGGAAATGGCAACTCCAGCGATGGCAACGAGTCTATATTTTTTGTGATCGCCTCAGATACCGACGCATATGTGAGCTTCAACCTACGCTTTATTGACGCGAACGAAAATGCCTTTGCGGTGACCGACACTGTAATCGTGCAAGTCTATGATATTGATCAAGACACAACCGGTAATGATTTCTCGGATACATTTGGAGTCATCAGCTCAGAGACAGTGAATGGAGTCATGCTAAATGACCCCACCAACCTAGCGGTCAGCACGCTCACATACGACAGCACCGAATATGAAGTCGCAACTTTAGCAGCTGGCGAGAGCACGAATTACCTAGTCACAGGAAATGTCGACAATTCCACAACTGCCCCGGGTCAAGAGCAGCACACCGCTTCAGTTGTTTATTCTCAAATTGGAACAGATGGTGTTGAGTTCCTCTGGGGAATTACAGGCACTTCAGGCAGTCGCCGCGGCCTATTCCTATCGGCCACGAATCCACCTTTAGTTGAAGTCAACGCTCCCGGAGTCCCAGAACCGGCATCAACTGTCCTCTGGCTAGGCTTAGCCTGCGGCCTCTTCGGTCTGCAACGCCGTCAATTTCGTAAATAAGCGAGCGCGTAGTTGCCGGCTATCGGTAACAACTGAGAGACGGTGAAAGACCTCTAGATTTTAAGATCTTCAAAAACTGAACTATGCTGTGTGCAGAATTCTACCAGAAACACCTCCAAAGTATCTGACTCTTCAATTATTCTTTCGGCAAAAACTCCAGAGTGGCCGATGGTCACCAGCAGGTCGAGTGCTTCGCCATCTACGGCAGACCTTCGTCAATCCTATCATGCTGGATTTTGTTTAACCACGGATGGACACGGATATGATTCCTTCTTTTTCATTTTCTGATCCGTGTCCATCCGTGTTAATCCGTGGTTTAATATTCTCTTTTTATTTCTCTGCATCAGGACTGGCACTCAACCGAGCAACTCTTCGGCGTGCGCTCTGGCGGAGGCGGACTTGCGGTCGCCTAGCATGCGAGCGAGCTCTTCGAGGCGAGCCTCGCGACTGTCCCCGAGCGGGGCAATGGTGACAGCGGTTGAATTTTCGTCCTGCGATTTGGTGACGACGTAGTGATTATGTGCCAGCGAAGCCACTTGTGGCAAGTGAGTGACACAGAGGACCTGGTGCTTCTTAGCCAGGCGGGCGAGCTCAGCCCCGACGGCGCGGCCAACTTCGCCGCCGACGTTGGCATCGACTTCGTCGAAGACAAGCAGCGGCGTGGCGTCGGCCTCTGCCAGCACAGTCTTGAGCGCGAGCATGACCCGGGCGGTCTCACCGCTGGAGGCGATTTTATTGAGTGGCTGCAGGTCTTGTCCAGCGTTGGGGGCAAAGAGGAATCGGCAATGACTATCGCCGTGCTCGTGCAGCTTGCTGTCAGCGATGAGTTGGATCTCTAGCCGCGCTTTTTTAAAGCCGAGGGCTTGCAATAAGTCGGCCGCTTTTTGGGCGAGCGTCTTAGCAGCTTTTTTGCGAGCCGTGGTCAACTTGAGGGCTTGCTTGCGCAGCTCGGCTTCGAGTGCGGCAGCGGCCTTGCGTTTTTGATTCAACACGCCATCGAGGTCTCCCTGGATGGCTATTTTTTGGGCGAGCTCTTCACGCTTGGACAACACGGCTGCCACACTGCCGCCATATTTACGACGCAGTTCTTGCCACAGACTCATGCGCTCGGTGGCGGCTTCGATGGCCTCGCTGTCAAAGTCATAATCGTCGGCGAGGTGCCCGACTTCTTCGCCGAGGTCTTGAAGTTCGAGCTGCAAACTGCGAGCGCGTTCGAGCAATGGCTGCGAGCCTTCGTCGAGCTCGACCAATTCTTCGAGCCGCAAGAGTACAGCGCCCAACTGATCATTGATGCTTTGCTCCCCGATCAGCCCTTCGGCGCATGCATTAGCCAGTCCCACAAGTTCCTGCGCGCTGGACATACGGGTATAGTCCCGCTCGAGCTCTTCGATCGACTCCTCGCTGACTTCTACAGCGTCGATCCGCTTAATTTGTTGGCGCACAAATTCAAGTTCGTCAGCATCTAAACGTTCGCCGGTTTCGAGAGCCTCAATCTCGCGCAGTGCGCTGCGCCAGTCTGCGTATTGCTCGGCAAAGCGGAGGCCTGCGGTAGTGTTGCCGGCATAGGTGTCCAGCATCTCGAGCTGACGCTTCTCTTGGAAGAGCTTTTGCGGTTCACCGGGACCATGAAAATCGATCCAGGACTCGCCGAGTGCTTGCAGCTGTGCCAAAGTGGCCATTTGACCGTTAATTTGTATGCGTGGAATCTTAGTACGGTGCACACTGCGCTGGAGAAGTAACACCCCATCTTCACAAGCGGGCAGGCCTGCGTTGTCCAATAAACGATCAATCATCTGCGACTCCGCAAAATAAAGCGCGGCTTCAACCTCGAGCAGGTCTTGGCCCTGACGAATCATACCTTTATCGGTGCGCGCGCCAGACAACAAGCCCAAGGCGCCAAGCAGCACACTTTTACCCGCACCCGTTTCGCCAGTGACCGAGGTAAAGCCGGACTCAAACTCTAAGGTCACTTCTTCGAGTAGTGCGAGATTCTTGATGCGTATATGTTGCAGCATAGGATGTGGATCTAAATGCGAGTCTTAAAGGACTGTTGAAACAAGTTGTATGAGTAGCGTCAGTGGAAAAATACTGACTAAGGCAGTAACAATCAGGCAGAGAAAAGTTTTGAGCACCGACAAGCGCAAAGCACTAGCCAGCGAAAGCAATAAGATCACGTAACCATAAAGAAAGCCTAGAAAGAAGAGCCAGTAATAATTAGCCAGCTCGGCGGCATCCTGCTGAGCACCCAAAACAAATATGAGCGCACCGAATAAACAGAGCCAGGGCAAGAGCCCAAGCCCCAATGCGACACGCACCTCGCGCACGACAGCCTGTCCACCGAACCAACGAGAAAAATTGCGCAGCAACCAGCCAAAGAGGAACAGGCCCACCAGCCCCAACAATGCACCCATCACATAATAGGTGATTCCGGCCTCTGGATCGGCTAAATAAAAGCGGTCTGCCTGCACCATGCCGAAGAGCATCGCCACCACCAGAGCGAGCCGATGCCCCGCACCGGATTCAATTAGGCCTTGCATCGTTTGCGCTGGCTTATACCAGAGCGTGAGCACATAGAATGGATTGGTTCGTTCAGTCATAGGTCGGCTAGCAGGGAAGACCGAAGAAACGAATCAGGCAAGTCTCTGTATACACTATCGACATATGCTTACCGTTTCCCAGATCAGTAAAGGCTTCGGCCAAAAAACTCTCTTCACCGACATCTCGTTACGCCTCTTACGCGGCGAACGAATAGGCCTGGTTGGCCCGAATGGTGCCGGCAAAACGACGCTCTTCTCCATCATCATGGGCGAACTAGAGGCCGACAGCGGTGAAATCGAGCTGGAACGCGGCACTCGGATCGGCTTCCTCCCCCAGGAAAGTGCACCCGCCGGCGACGAGACAGTGGCCGAACTGGCGACCTCAATCAGTCCGGAGTTCACCCAAATCTACAAGACTCTACGCGAAGTCCCCGATCCCGATGCGCCGGAGCGCTTAGCAGCCGTCGAACGTTTCATCGAGCTGGATGGCTACAATCTGGAAGCCAAAGCGAAACGCATCTTAGCAGGACTGGCCTTCCGCCACGAGGACTACGACATGCCTGCCAAGACCTTGAGCGGCGGCTGGATCATGCGCGCCCACTTGGCACGCCTATTAGTGATGGAGCCAGACCTGCTAATGCTGGACGAGCCGACCAATCACCTAGACCTGGAAACTCTGGGCTGGTTTCAGAACCAGCTCAAGCGCTACTCGGGCGCGATTCTGACGATTTCGCACGACCGCGAATTTCTCAATGCAATCTGTGATGGCATCGTGGAGATTGCACACAGCAAATTGCACCGCTACGTCGGCAACTACGAAAAGTATCTAAAAGAAAAAGCCGAACGCGAAGCGCAACACCTCGCTGCGTATAATAACCAACAACGCGAGATCGCACATTTGGAAGACTTCGTGCGTCGCTTCCGTGCCAAGGCCAGTAAGGCCAGCCAAGCGCAAGCGCGGATGAAGCAACTGGAAAAGATGGAGCGGATCGCTCCGCCCGAAAGCGCGGCCGACACCATTCATTTCAAATTTCCACAGCCTCAGCGCAGCGGGCAACGGATCGCGACACTCACCAATGTCAAGCAGGCCTATGGCGATCACGTGGTGTATGAAGACATTAGCCTCGAAATCGAAAAGGGACAAAACACCGTGCTGGTCGGGCCCAACGGCGCCGGCAAGTCCACACTACTCAAGATTTTAGCCGAAATGATCCCGATCCAAGCCGGCACCCGCGAGCTCGGCCACAATGTCACCGTAGGCTACTTTTCCCAGCAGCGGGTGGAGGTGCTGGACATGGAGCGCAACGTGCTCGACGAAGCGATGGACCGCACCTCTGGCACCAGCGAGCAAAGCGTGCGCAGTATCTTGGGGGCCTTCCTGTTTCGGGGCGACGACGTCTTTAAAAAGGTTAAAGTGCTCAGCGGGGGCGAAAAGAGCCGCTTGGCGCTAGTAAAATTACTACTCGCACCGCCAAACTTTCTACTACTTGACGAGCCGACCACGCACTTGGACATGCCCAGTATCGACGCACTGATCGGCGCTCTCAAAGACTACACCGGCACGCTGCTTTTTGTGAGTCACGACGTGCACTTCATTCGCGCGATCGCAGAGAGCACCATTCAAATCCAAGCCGGACAAGTCACCCACTACGCCGGCAATTACGATTATTATCTACGCAAATCCGGCGCCGAATCCGAGCAAAGTGGACTGATTGCAGGCCTGAAAAACGCCCGCCCCGACGGTGCGCCCGCTAGCGAAGGCAAACACTTGACAATCAGCGCGAAGGAGCGCCGGCGCATTGCCGCCGAAGAGCGAAAGGCCAACAACAAGAAACGCAAACAAGCAGAGGCGCGCGTAGCCAAGGTCGAAGCCGAAATCATGCAACTCGAGGCCGAGCAAGCAGAGCTATCGAAGCAGCTGGAAGATCCCAATGCCTACACGGATCCCGCCACAGCCAAGGAGCTCAACATTAAGGCTGCTCGCATCGCCAAATATCTCGAAGAAAAGAACTACGAGTGGGAACTCGCCTCCGAGGAGTTGAGTCACATTAACTAAATCATCTTCTCCCCTATTACCTATTTACGTATTTTCGCTTTACAAGCTACGTTGAAAAGCGAACCTTATGCGCTTTCGACCATTTCTCCCCCGTCCATTTGTGATGCTGTTTCGATCTACTTTTAATAGTTTAACTTCCGCCGTTTTAATTTTTGCTTGCGCACAATCAGCGCATGCTCAGGCCGAGGATGCCAGCCAGCTCGGCTTCACAGGTCTTCAAAGCCAAGCAAATGCTCTAGTAGAAGAGGGCCAGCTCGTTCAAGCGATGCCGCTGCTCAAGGAATTGGTCAAGCGGGTCGAAGCCACCGACAACCCTGACATAAAATTAGACTTTCCGATCTTCCTCATAGGCACAGGGCACATCCAACAATATGTAGCCTCGGGGCAAACTGGTGAACTACAGGAAGCGCTCAAGTGGTATGATAAGCTGGAAGCAGAATTTCCAAATTCGTCCAAGATCAAAGACATGCTACTGAAACGGATTGATGTGCTTCGCGTGCTGAACCGCAATGACGAGGCGATCGCAATCATGCAGAAGATCCTATCAGGAGCCTATAGCAATGTGCGCCTCAGCTATTCGGAACAGACAAAGATGCTGAAGGATCTGACTCAGATTTATTACAGCACTGGGCAACTGGCAGCCGGACTCCCCTACTTTGGGCAGCTACTTGATGTCGCTCGTGACCTCAATGATCAGGCACTGGCAGCCGCAGCCAGCTTCGAAGCGCTCTTTCAAGCGAAACGCCTAGACGATGCGATCAAACTATTGCCAATGTTGGCAAAAGAATCGGAAGTTCGCTACCGCCCACGCCTCAACGTGGCGCTGCTCAAAGCGAGTGACACCTTAGTCGATGCAGGACGCGTCAATGACGCAGCTCTCACCCTCAACCTAATCAAGACCACCGACATTATGATCGAGTGGCACGAGGAACAAGTAAGTAGCAAAACCGCGCGCATGGAGCAACGTATCGCATTTGGCAACGGCGAGGACGAGGTCGAGCGCTTACAGCAAGAAATCAAAACCTTAGAAAACAATTTAACACATCTGCGTAAATTGCCGACTCTGCGAAACGAACTCCTGGTGCGCCGTGCACGTAACTACACAAAGACAGCTCGCCGCTATGAAGCGTTTTGGATGTTCAACGACCTGATGGAAGAGAACCCAGACGATCCACAAGCTGAGTTTTATAATTTTGCCACTTTTTCAAACGCACTTCAAATCGGCAAAATAGAAACTGCGATAGAAGTCGGCCGCAGATACCGCAGTAACTTCCCCAATGGGGACTATTACTCCGACGTGACGGGCGCCTTAGCTAATGAATTAAAGAAGGCAGGCCGCAACGAAGAGTTCATGGCCATCGCAGTCGACTTTCTCGGCAGCCGCCCACTCGACCCCGTGGGGCCCAGCCTCTTCGCTCAATGGGCCAGCTACTTGATCGAGCATAAAGAATACGCACAACTCATCAATCAAGCAGCGGAATGGTACAACGCACATCCTAACAGCATCTACGAAGATGGCATCTTTTACTGGGGCGGCCTAGCAGAGTTACAACTGAGCCAGTTCGAAGACGCGGTCGCCAGCTTCTCTCGTCTAGTGGATCAATATGCCACCAGCGCCTACGCTGAAGACGGCCTACTGCGAAAAGGCGCCTCCCAGTTCTATGCTCAACGCTTCGAAGAAGCTCGCGACACCCTCTACGCCTACGTTGAAAAATATCCCCAAGGCAGCGCCCTGGACCAAGCATATTTCTTCCTAGGTGAAGTCGAATATCTGGCGACCAACTTAGAGCTTGCACTGCAACACTTCCGCAAGGCCGACGAAATCACGACTCTCCAAGACGTACACAACGGCGCGGCTTTCCGCATCGGCGGCGTTCTCGAAGAGCTAGGCCGCTATGAGGAAATGGCCACCCACTTTAGAGCATACATCGACCTTTACGGCGAAAACGGCGACCTCACACGTGCCGTGCTGCAACTCGGACTGGCCTACGAGTATCTAATGCGCCCAGTAGAGATGCTCGCACTCTACCGTGAAAACATCGAAAAATACGCCCAAGACCCCCACAACAGCGGTGTGGATGCCTTGATCGAAGGCTATGCTGAGAAATACAGCAAAAATAAAACGATTATTTCCCGCACGGTCGCCTTTTTCGATCAACTACAGAACGATCTCGAATTCCGTGAGAAGATTGTCACCGACCGTGGCTTCCTGTTTGAGCACTTCTACGTCACGCCAAACATCGATCAGTCCCTTTACAATCGCTTGCGCAACGATCCGGATTTCACTCCAGAGCTCGTCAACGACCTCAGCCCGATTCAGGACTTCATGACGCCCTATCGCACACAATTGGAGCGCTACCCCAGTGAAGAACCAGAAGATTACTTCAAGGACCTACTCGCCAAGGCCAAGGCTAAGAACGACTTCATTTCAGAGACTCGTATGCTAATGGGCCTCTATCGTATCGGAGTCGAACTCGCACCCAGCCAGCGCTTCGACCGTGCACTGATCCAGACCATCACACCACGTGCCATCCTCTATATCGCGGATTATGAGCGCAACAAGCGCCTGGAATTCGCCGAGGATGCCTGGAACCAAATCTTGATCAACTATCCGACCGACGACACCACGATCGTCGCCTTTATGCGCTTGGCCGATGTCACCGCGGAAAAGGGTGATCACTCTGGAGCGCTCGGCTACTTAGAACAGATCGTCACTCAATTCCCCGGCTCTCCCAAGATCCCTGCCGTGATGCTACGCCAAGGGGAACTATTAAGTGAAATGGGCCGCGGCGACAAAGCTCGCGAAAAATATCAATACATCCTACGCGTGCCCGAATGGCGTGGTGTGCTACACGCACAAGCGCTACAACAAATCGGGGAGTCCTACATGGCCGAAAGTGCTTATCCTCAGGCACACGGCTTTTTCGAACGCACCTTCCTCGGCTACCCTCACCTGCCGGAATGGAGCGCACGCGCCTACCTTTCCGACGCAGACGCACTGATCGGCATGGGTGAAAAGCAGGACGCGATCAATACTTTACAAGAGGCGATTAAGGAACTTCCAGCCAATGCCCCTGAGGATATCCTAGAAGCGATCAAAGCCAAACTTAAGGAGCTTCAAGTATGACCTTTGCCCCAATCAGAAACCGACGCACTATGATGAAGCGCATTTCCACCCTACTGCTCATGGCAGCTCTGGCTCAAACAGCAGCCACCGCTCAAGAGACCAATCCCTACTGGATTGAATTTGGCAACGAGCCCGTATTGATCCAACAAAACAATAATGGCGCGCGCCAGACACTTAAATTCGTAGCCTATAAGGACGACATGCTAGTCGCCGAACTCGAAGGCGGCGTAGGCGAAGTCTCCCTGCCCGTCAGTGAATCGATGGTGCAAACACTACGCCTAGAGAGCTCCACCATGCCCGAGGTCAATCGGATGATCAGCAGCGGCAACTACACGGGGGCACTTACTTTATTGCGTCCTTACGCTTATCCACTCGTTAAATTCCACGCCGTGCCAGAGAGCTTCACTCAGCTGCACATCCCCATTCGTTCTTTGATCGACACCTTAATTCGTGCCGATGAACTGAATGAAGCCTACGACCTGCTCAACCGTATTAAATTGGACAAAGTCGGTCTCAAGTATAGCGAAAGCGCCATCGCGCTGATGAATGCCTATCTCGCCAAAGAGAACTTTGATGCCGCCGCAGGGATGACACAGATCATTCCGGTCCAAGGTCAATATGCCGTTAACATCCGCCCCATCGTCGATGCCGCTGACTCGCTACGAGCCGCAGGCAAATACGAAGCGGTGATTCCTCTTTACCAACAAATTGAAGCGGTTGTGCCCGATGACGTAAAGAAAAACGTGCAAATGTGGCTGGCTTACAGTCTTGTATTAGCAGACCGCGTCGATGAAGCCACCCCAATGATCGATGCGCTTGAGGAGCCTGACCCGAACGAGCGTTTATTCTCACTGTATAAACTGCTGCAAGGCTCACGCGCCCATAGCAGTGAGGATTATGGTAAGGCGCTCGACCTGCTCACACGTGGCTTCGTACGTGCCCAAACCTCCTACGTCTGGGTGCCTGAAATGCTTTACCTCATCGGAGACTGCTACGCGCGCTCCGATGATAATTTGGCAGCACGCAATGTCTGGACGGAAATCGTGATCCTGTATCCTGAATCCCCTTGGTCACAGAGCGCTGAAAACTCACTTGCATTACTTCCGCCCGTTCAAGCGGTCGAATAACATTTATAAAACACCCATACATTTAAAACAAAACATCTAGTTACATCTACAATCATGAAAACACCTACGTTACGTCTCCTCCCCACCTTCTTTGCCATCGCACTGTTTGCCATCGCGACACAGTGGGTGCTCACACAGCCTTTGAGCGCGCAAGACGCGGCACCAGCAGATACCGAAGAGGCGTCTGCAGAAGAAGCCGCACCTGCTGGCGGCGAAAAATCACTGATCGACATGTATAAAGCAGGTGGCTGGGCGATGTATCCGCTCACCCTGCTCTCTATTGGTGGTTTCGGATTGATTGTCTATAACTTCATGGCTGTGCGCCCAGAGCCGATCCTGAACTCAGCCGCAACCACCCAGATCGATGAAGCACTTCAGAACCTCGATATCGAGAAAGCTAAGAGCATTTGTCAGGAAAACCCCTCGCCTGTAACAAACATTGTCGAATCCGGCATGAACCGCGTCGACGTCAATAACTACGATTCAGAGCAAGTCAAAGAAGCGATCGAAGAGTCCAGCGCGGAAGAATTGGCAGGCCCCTTCGTGTTGATCAACTATCTCTCCGTGGTCGGTTCTCTCTCTCCTATGGTGGGACTGCTTGGAACTGTTTCTGGTATGGTTAAAGCCTTCAACGTGATTGAAGCTGAAGGTGCAGGTAGTGCTCAAGCGCTGGCTGGTAATATTTCGGAAGCTCTGATCACCACCGCCACCGGAATGATCGTCGGTATTCCCGCGATGTTCTTTTTCTTCTTCTTCAAGAATCGCTACGGTAAGATCACTTCGCGTATCGGACGCGTCGTTGGCGACCTGCAATTCACTCTGAATAAGGCGATTAACAACCGCGCTTAATCTCTTTTCCTTCTCTCGCTCACCCAAATATAAATATGGCAATGTGGACCCCAGAAGAGGTCGATCCGGAGTTTGAACTGACTCCGATGATTGACGTCGTCTTCCTGCTTATCGCGTTCTTCATGACATTGATCAGCTTCATCAGCGCAGAGCTGGTGAAACTAGAATTGCCAGAAGCCGAACAAGCCACCATTCCCGAAGAACCTGGCGAACGTCAGTATATATCGGTCGATGTTGAAGGGCAACTATTCCTGGGCGCGACCCCCATCACTCCTGAAGCCCTCACTGCGCACCTTGCGGCGCTCAAAGCGGAACTTCCGCAGATTCAGGTATTTTTACGTGCCGATGCAAACACTGCGCACCGTCACGTCAATCGCGTCATGGAGGCCACGGCACAGGCCGGCATCTTCGACCTCATCTTCGCATCAGCTAAGGACTAATCTATGGCAGTCAGCTCCGTACTCGAATCCGAAGATAAAGTCGACATCACACCGATGATCGACGTGGTCTTCCTTCTACTCATTTACTTCATGTTCCTGCCTCTACAGCAAGAAGCAGACATCAGTATCAAACTCCCCAGTAACGCCCCTCCAGCAGAGAGCTTGGACCTGCCGAGTGAGCACATCGTAGAAGTCTTCCCAAATGGTTTGATCTTACTCAATGGCGCGCCAATGGATGGCATCAATGATCGCAACATGAGCCGACTCAGCACTACGTTGACACGACTCAAGCTGTCTTCCGACCGCGCTGGTATCGATACTGTGGTAAAAATCCAAGCAGACCCCGACTCCCCCCACCAACGTTCGATTGATGTTTTAAACGCCGCTGCCCGAGCAAAGATCACAAAAGTTTCCTTCGCTGCTTACGGAGAATAAAATCCAGCCCCAAGTGGCCCCATGATTACCCCTAGGAAAAAGCGCAAAATGAATCCGATGCTGCTCAACGTATTGTTGATCAGTGGTGGCGTGCACGCACTCGCTCTATTTATTCTCGGATCCATCACGGTCTATAAATATATAGTTCCTGACGAGGCGCAGTTTGAAGAGCCGCCCGCCATCGTCGAAGAGCAACCTCCCCCAGAGGTTAAAATTGAGATTAAGCAACAAGCTGCGCCACAAGCACAGTCGATGCAAAGCCTACGCATGAAGCAAGTAGGTAATATTTCCGTGACTGCGGTGGACGTAGAACTGCCCAGCATGCAAGAGTCGTTTACCGTAAGCGCAGGCCTGGGGAGCTTTGGAGGTGGCTCTCTACTTGGCGGCACACGCGGAAGCATAGGTATCGGTATGTCCGACGTCAGCGTATTCGGCCTCAAAACACGTGCAGAACGTATCCTCTTCGTGATCGATGCCAACCGCCACATGGTCACTGATGCCAAAGGAGGGCTGAATAGTTATAAAGTCATCAAGGACGAGATCACGGACATGGTCGGCAATCTTTCGACTGGCACCCTGTTCAACGTAATGCTGCAGGATCGTCGTAAAACGATGCTCTTCAAGGACCATCTAGTCTCCGCAGGCGATCAGGTGCACCAGCAATTGATTCAATGGATCACTCCGGTCAATTCCAATCCCAATGCACCTGGGCTAGAAGGCGTCCCGCAGGCACGTCAGCCTAAGCTGAAAGCACTCAGCGATGAAGTCGTGCACGAGACAATCATTTACTCAGGCGACCGAGGCAATGAAACCGCTTTCTTAACTCAATATGCATTGGAGCAAAATGTGGATGCAATTTTCTTCATTACAGGTTACCACAAAGGCTTTGAACGTATACGCCGCAAACCAACTGAACGTGAAAACGAGGAATGGGCGAGAACTACCGCATCCAGCAAGTATCAAAAGCAGCTGGCAGAACATAAACTTGAAATCCCGGAAATGGAGCAAAGAGTCAAAGCGGAGCTCGACAGACAAAATGCAGAGCGAAAAGCAAAAGGCCTGCCCCCACGCGTGTTAGCTCAACGCTATGGGGTCTACTCCAACGCAGGCGAACTTGAACTGGAATGGAAAACGAAACACCCGGGCTGGCAACCATCCCACTGGATCGAGGAACGTGACGTCGAAAAATATTTCCGAGAACTAGTCGATGTGCTCTACACCGACAAAGGATCGGCAAAGCCATCGATTAACGTCATTCTCTTCCTCGCAGGCGATGAAGCCTTCAACAAGGAAGCGGAAAAGTCCTTAAACAGTTACGTGCGCTCCTTCGCCGGCAAGAACCGTGTGATTCGCGGAGAAAACGAGATCAAAAGCGCTCGCAGCTCCAAAGAGACGAAGAACTAAGCAGTCCGTCCGCACATAAATCACTGCATCTTCACGCTGGGGCCATCAACCCATATACTCTCAATTTGCACAACTTTGGGAAATTCTTGCGAACCGAATTCATTTTTCTGTAATTGTCCAACCACTAAATCCACGCCCGCGCTACCGACCACGCGATTATTTTGCCGCATGCCAGCAATATTAGCCAATGCACAGTGCCAGTCGAGATGCACTAGCCCGAGCTCCCTTGGGATGCTAAAACCGGCATCATGTAGGATGTCATAAAACTCCGATTGATTAGTAATCACCACGTCGGGCTTCTCTAAACGAATCGCCTGCAAAGCGACGCTCGGGTCGTCCATATCAAGTGGCACCACTGCTAACTGATTCTGCGGCGATAAACGCCGAACTGCACTGTAGAATCCTGCACTAAACTTATCTTCTAGCAGCGCATCATCATTTGGCGGCACAACTAGCATCGGGCGCTGGTAACCGAGCTCAAATACCTTTTCAGTGGCACGACGCGCGGTGAGGTACTGATCATTGGAAGCACAGTTAAGTCGATTATTCAGATGCGTCACCCCAATCACGGCACAGGCGAAATCATACCAAAAATCGACATAGCCGCGATCAATGGTATCAGGGCTGAGCGCCGCAATTAAAATCAGACCACGAATCCCACGCGTCTCCACAATTTGCTTCAGTCGTTGCGGTCGCATGTCAGGCTGTTGCAACCAAAATTCTTCGATACCATAACCGAGAGCTTCCGCCCGGCGTAAGACCCCCTCACGCAGGCGTCGAAAGGTGTGATTCTGACCCAAATCACTGACTGGCGAGCAATTAATCAGCCCTAGATTGGCTTGAAAAGTCGGCTGGCGCCCCGCACGCAGCTGAGTCATCAGCGAATCCACAACTGGATTACGGCGATACCCCATCTCCTCAGCGATCTGTTGAATACGCAAGCGAGTCGCCTCGGGAATACGTGGATCGTTACGCAGAGCAAGTGAAACAGCAGATTTACTGACTCCAGCAGCATCGCCGATTTGCTGCATATTAGGGCGGCGCTCAGGGGTATTGGGCATTTCTAATAGAGGTATTAAATAAGAACAGGACACACAATTGAAGCATTAAGTTAACAGTTGAACAAGGCCAAATTACGTTTGTTTGACTGTCGAACCGTCGCCTCGCTTTAGTTTCGGCATGAATCGCTTAACTTCGCTTCAAATGATCCCGCACCCGTCTACTTTGTAGGCACCCCAAGCCCATGCATCTATCCCTAAAACCACTCTCAGTCTCGCTACGGCTGTCTACCTTGCTCTTACTGTTACTCAGTTGCCGTACTGTATTTAGCGAGGCTATGCTCCAGTATTTCAACACGGACTGGGCAGAGATCACCCGCAAGATGCCGGAGCTGGCGGAAGCAGGCTACTCCTCGCTGTGGCTGCCGCCCCCCACTAAAGGCAGCGGCGGTCTTTCCGTCGGCTACGACCTGTGGGACCCCTTCGACCTGGGCAGCAAGAACCAGCGCAACACCGTACGCACTCGCTACGGCACGGAAGCGGAGTTGCTAGAGCTGGTCAAAACCGCTCACCGTTTTGGCATCCGGGTCTATTTTGATAACATCATGAACCACCGGGCCTTTGACATCCCAGGCTACAATGAAGACACCCCGATCGATGTCTACCCTGGCATGGTGCCGGAAGATTTCCACCTACAGACCACCCAGGAGGGCTTTTACCGCAAGTGGAACAACACCCGCGACTGGAACAGCGCCTGGCAGGTGCAAAACCTCGGCCTCGCCGATTTAATCGACATTGCCCAGGAGCCCGGCACCACCAACTACAATTTTGGCCCCACCGAAGGCAGCACTTTTCCGAAGATCAAATTCATCCGCGACCTCGATCGCCCCGAGCAATACGCCTATGATAAAGACGACAACTACATCGGCTTCGGCGGCCTGCTCCCGCTCGCCGAAGGCCTGTTAAACACTGAAGGCAACCCCACTCCCAGCGAGGCCCAAATCAAAACCCGCGCACAGCAATACCTACAAGACAACGCCGGCTACTACGAAGAGTATGTGCAAGACTACCTCAACCGCGCGGCTCGTTGGCTAATGGATCGCACCCATGCGGACGGCCTGCGCCTCGACGCGGTGAAACATGCGCAGGCGGATTTCTTCGGCGCGACCTTTGGCGAAGACAAAGACTCCAGCAACTACGGCTACCTGGGCCAAGTGCAAGTGCAGTACAATCTCACCCGTGGCTTCACCGATTGGAACAACCACCGCGATACCGTCTTCGATACCGAAGCGCCCCGCGACGACGCCATGGTCTTCGGCGAACACCTCGGCGAACCGCCCGGTTACGGCCCCTACTTCGACGCCGGCATGCGCTTGGTCGACAATCCCCTCCGCACGGAATTCAACAGCCGCCTCGGCAGTCCGTGGAATGGGCTCAATGGTTTCGATAACTCGGGTGCGGGTGGCTTCGATCCTTCGCTCACGGTCATGCACGCGCAGAGTCACGACAACGACTACGCCTCCCGCCGCGAGCTTCAGCACGCCATGTATTTCACACGTGCCGGACTCGGCCTGCTCTACACCGATGGCAACTACCAAGCCGAAACTCTTGGCGAGTCTGGCGGCGCCTTCCCGCGTCATGCCAACACTGCCTTCCTCGGCCAATGGGACGACGCACGGGTGCCCAACATCCTCTACATCCACGAGCAATTTGCCCGCGGCTACCAACTCGGCAAATACTCCGACAGCGACGTCGTGATCTACGAGCGCATGGACAAACGCGAAAACGGCAGCATGACCGATGCCGACGGCGTCACCATGCTCTTCATGCTCAACGATGATTACTCCACCGGCCATGGTCGCAACTTCGGCACCAGCTTTCCCGCCACCGCTGGCGGCAACGATGCCTATCTTTACAACTACTCCGACTACGGCGGCGGCTTCTACAAATATGCCTCCGACCTAACAAATGGCTCCACGGTCATCCCTGCCGGCGGCTACTTCGTATTCGGCTGGAAAAACCCCGATCCTTCCAGCCTGTGGGCCAACTCCGGCGGCCGCCCGCTCACCATCTATCAAGGCGGCGTCGAAGTCGGCACCGTCGACGTGCTGCGCAAAGACGGCCCCAACGGCGATGCCGACTTTCACGGCGATACCTTGCCCAGCTCCAGCCAACCCATCATCAGCAATCCCGAAAACGACGACTTCGCCTACACCGCCACCGTGCCTCGCATCACCGACGGCACACAGGTGCGCTTCGTCGCCCGCGCCGACGGCTCCGCCGAGAACATCCTGCTCAAACTCGACGGCGGCATCGACCTCAACGACACCAACCACGCCGGCGGCGACCCGCGCGACCATCCTCCCGCACTCGCGACCGACACCTTCCTCGGCTACGAACAAGCCACTTACGTCGACCGTATCGGCCCCGAAAAATTCGCCGCCACCGACACCGCACGTTGCATCTTCGGCTCTGCTGGCGCGGAGACTTTCACCGCGGGCGACGTCACCGCAAACGGCTTCGGCGACAACCCACAAGAAGCCGCCGCAGCCACCTTCGTCTTTCACGATCCCACAGCCGGATTCGGCAGTTGGACACCGGACGACGGCGCGCTCGCCACCGCCACCCAGCTCGACCAGACCGGCAGCTCCACCATCATTTGGGTAAAGACCAACAGCGTCGGCGCAGGCTTCAAAGCTTACGTTTATTACACCACCGATGACACTCCCCCCGAAGGCGCGGGCGCATGGGGCCGCGGCACGACACAAGTCGCCGAAGCCTTCTACGTCGTGCCCAACACCGAGGACGGCGACAACTGGTGGCGCGCCGAAATCAACCCCACACCCGGGGGCACTTTGAAATACAAGATCGGCGTTTATAAAACTAACCAAGACAGCGTCTTCCCCAGCGGCGCGGCCGAAGTCGCCCTCAAGACGAAGATGATGACCATCTTCCAAACGGACGAGCGCGACCTCACCACCGTCACCGTGCGCCCGCACAACGACTACGGCGTCAGCGAAACCGGGCTCGAAGAAGGCATGCACATGATCGCCGCACGCACCTTCCTTGAGCGCCCCAGCAAGGCCTCCATTTACAACACCTTCAAACAGACCTTCTACTACGATGCCGAACGCCCACAGGGCGAAGTGCGCTACCCGGAAAACAACGGCGACACCATTGGCGGCTCCAGCTACGGCATCGTCGTGCGCACCGATGCCACCGTCGAAGAAGTTTGGTATCGTATCGAAGATTCCGATACGACCAACGACGACGTCAACACCGGCGGCAGTAATGGCAACGGCGTCGGATTCGAGCCCTTCACCGACACCAATCAAAACGGCACCCGCGACGCTGGCGAAAGCTACGACGACCTCAACGGCAATGAACAGTGGGATAACAACGTCGCCGAAATCTGGGCGCTCGCCTCCGAGCAAACACCCAGCCTCAACATCACCCCCGGCGATCCTGCCTATCGTAAAGAGTGGCGCTTCAACTACGTCAACGTACCCGCCACCGGCAGCGCCGACATCAAAGTGCGCTTCCGCGAACTCTCCTCTAGCAATTACGAAGACTTTGCGCTCAGCGACGAAGCTGGCCACTTCACCACACTCACACGCACCGTCAACACCGCCGGCCCCGACGAACGCATGTTCATCGCCTTCCCTGCACAGAATCGCCAGATCGTGGACGATAGCTACGTGATGAAGGTTTACTTCACTAAGTCACTTTCCGATGGATTAACTGAACAGCAACTCATCGATCGCTTCTTGATTAACATCGGCTCGACCGAAGAGAACGACGCCGGTGAATCACAAAGCCGCGACGACTACTCGATCGTTTATAACGAGACCAGCGAATACCACGCGCTGGCCTATCAATTGCCCAATCTCTATAACGACATCAACGACTACGATCACAAGATCACCGTCACCCACGACCGCCCCACGCCCGCCACCGACTTCGAGTCGACCCGCATCGTGCGCGCGCTCCCCGTCACCACGCCACGGGTGCTGATCGTCAACCCGCCGGAACTCGGCTCTGACAGCCGCCCTTACGAAATCATTCTGGCCGACGTGCCTGCCCCCACTGCCGACCAGCGCGAGTTTACCATACAAATCGCCACCAATCTGGATGCGACCAACGTGGCACTCAACTTCGTCGATTTGAAAGGCTCCAGCATCGGCACGCCGAGCAGCGTAGTCTCGGGCAACAGCAAACTCTGGGACTTCACCTGGTCCGCCATCGCCGAGGGCAGCTACCGCTTCACCGCCACCGTCACCGCTCCAGGTGGCACCGGCACCGCCGATCGCAACACCAAGGTCATCTTCCGCGAGCTGGTCGAGGAAGACCCCAACAACACCGACGATGATAACGACGGCCTGCTCGATGCCGATGAAAACACCGCTCAGCTCTTGCCCATCGTCAATTCGGATCAATGGACCAACGGCGACATTCACGCTTATTTCGCATTCGGCAGTTCCAATCCCTTCTCGCCCGACACCGACGGCGACGGCCTGCCCGACGGGCTCGAAGTCGGCTGGCGCAATGCCCTCAACGCCGACACCGATGCAAACGCCGACACCGATGGCGACGGCTTTAAGAACTTCATCGGCGACCTCGATCCGCCCTTTTACAACACGGTCGATAACTACGGCAATGTGCCCAATGTCGACAGCATCAGCGCAGGCGGCGACCGCACACGTCAGTCCGCGGGCAGTGTCACCGACCCCACCAATCCCGATTCCGACTACGACGGCATTTCCGACGGGGTCGAAGACGCCAACCGCAACGGCTGGGTCGATGGCGATGGTGCCATCATCCCCGTCGACTTCAATCCATGGGCAGAACGCGACTGGCCGGACGGCGTCAAACAGCCCAGCGAAACCTGGACCGAAACCGATCCCAACAACGCCGACACCGACGGCGATGGTGCCAGCGACGGTTACGGCGAAGACAGCAACTTCGATGGCGTCATCGCAGGCGACAGCAACAACAATCGCGTCTACGATGCAGGTGAAGCATGGTCCGAAACCGATCCTCTCAATCGCGACACCGACGGTGACGGACTGCCCGATGGCTGGGAAATCAACAACGGCCTCGACCCGCTCGATAACGGCACCGATTCACTACGCACCGCCGCAGTCGACGATGGCGACATCAACCAAGGCGCCACCGGTGACCCCGATGGCGACGGCTTCAACAATGCCACCGAACTCGCCAACGGCACACGCCCGCTGGAAGACGATAACGTGCCACCGCCCCCCGCCAACTCAATCATCATCGGCCCCGCCGAGGACGACTCCGTCGGCAGCGTGAGCAATCTCAACGAGTTCACCGATTGGACCATCGACGACCTGCTGGTGCTCGACGAATACGATGGCAACGGCGGCAACAACCAAGGCTCCGATATCTATAAAGCCTACGACGGTTTCGATGAATCGCGCGACATCGTGGCTTTCTACTTCCGCGACGGCGGCGCTGACGGCAAACTCTACTTCCGATTCGACTTCCAAGACCTCAAAGCCTTTGCCGAGGAAGGCAATCTCGATGCCTACGTCGTCATCGACACGGGTAACACCGCCGTCGGCGAGTCCGCCCTGCCCGAAGAAGTCGACACCCGCACCAACATGAAATGGGAGGCCGTCGTCGCGATCTACAATGCCGACAACGGCGCCGTTTATATCGACACCGACTCCGGCAGCAACACCACCGCCATCGGCGAGGACCTCTTCAGCAAGGGCGTCGTGCGCCGCACCCAAGCCGATACCAACGGTTTCAAACAAGCCTACTTCAATTCCCAATTGGACGCGATGGAAGCCTCTATCAGTCGCCAAGCCTTGCTCGACGCGGGTTGGAATGGCAATGCCGACAACCTCAACTTCCAAGTCTACACCACCCGCGACGGCATCGACAACTCAGGTCCCGGCCTCGGAGATATCGGTGGCCGCAGCGACGTGCGCGACTCCATCCGCAACGACTACATCGCGTCTTCTTATTATAAGGATCAAAGCAATCTCAGCGGCGACAAGAGCATCCTCTACAGCTGGTTCAGCCGCACAGGCGACAACGACCGTGGCAAGCGCGCCAAGGTCGCGCTCATCACACATGGCAATCAAGCCATTCGCTCCGCCAACGAAATGCACGACCGCATCCACGACGATGCCAGCACCGATCCCGCGGGCTACTTCCGCTTAGTCGACGCGCACGATGCCTTTGCGGCCGCGGTCAATTTGCACATCACACCAACCCTCGCCTCGGCACTGCAATGGGCCGCCGTCGATCCAAGCATCGGCAAAGCTTACCGCGACGGTCCGACACTCAACGCGCGCATTAGCAGCCTCCTGCTCTCCGGAGATGCCATGCTCTTTGGCACCACCTTTGCCGACCAAGTCGTGCCCTTCGCCACCACCGCATTCACGCAGGACAGTGTCAACTTATCCAACACCGTGCTCACCGAAATCTACAGCGCGGCGCCTTCCAGCACTACCTTCTGGCCCGCCGAGCGCGTGGTCGACGACAGCGTGCTCGCCACCATCCAATCGATGGACTACAGCCACACTGTGGTGGATCAAATGCGCCACTTCTTCAAATGGTTTGGCCGCACGCAAACTCTCGGACAAGCGGGCTACCAGATCAACGAAGTCAACAACGTCGGCCTCTTCCCAATCCACGACTTCGCCAGCACCTTCCTTTTCCAAAACCAGGATCTCGGGCTCAACATCTCCCTGCGCGAACTACTCGGTCGTCGCGCCCGCAGCGGCACCCAAGATCAAGTGCTCAGCCTGCTCAGCGATTGGGAAGACTTCCGTAGCGCCGCCAACGCCGAGGCCTACGATCTGAACCTGCGCTGGATCGCCAACCGCCCGTGGATCGAACTCGTCACACTCGACGATGTCGCGCACGGCGATATCGACCTCTCGCAGCCGGCCGATGGCAGCGGCGACACATGGAGTACCGTCGACCGCGGCACCGGCCAAAGCCTGCAACGCACCGCCAAGGACTTTATCGACCACGCCACCCAAGAGGACTACGGCAACTGGTATGATGGCCAATCCGGCCGCGAAGAAGGTCTCGCGGGTAAGACCTTTGAAGTGCGCCCAGGCGTGAACGTGCCCGCCGCCTTCGGCGAAGTGGGCGTCAGCGGTATCGCCGACGATGCATGGGGCGACGTCACCGCCATCAGTAACAGCAGCACTAGCCAATTGGGCCGCTCCGTCGCGCACGCGGCCATGTTTGTGACTGCCTTCCATGAGCAGCAGAACAATGACCTCAGCAAGTTCTCCACCGGCACTTACATCTACCCCGACACCGACTTCAACAACCTGGCCGAGTTCTCCAAACTGGCACAGTCGCAGTTGCGCTTTGCCGCCCTCTACCAACGTGTCGACGCCTGGGCCGCCGCCGCACCCGTCATCGCACAAACCAGCGCCGAAGACATCGACCTCGACGGCGAAGATGAATACCTGCTCTACAATGAAACCGCCTTCGCCGTCTTCGAAGCCATCGGCGGACGCTGCGTCGCCGCCTTTGCGCGCAACCCCGTCAGCGGCACCGTCTATCAAATCATCGGCACTCAGCCAAGCTACGCCGGCAACGAAACCGAAGAAGAAGGCACCGCCAACGTGGACGCTAGCAACATCGGCGCACGCCGCACCTCCGCGTTTAAGGACTGGTATGCCGACGGTTCCGGCGGGGGCACCACACAATATGTAAACAGCCTCTACACCGTCGCCGCCAGTGGCAGCAATGGTTGGACGTTTACCGCACCCGGTAGCCACATCATAAAGACCATCACGCTCGACGACGTGCTCCCCGACCTGCAAGCCGACTACACCCTCAGCGGCACCAATGTCGACAAACTCTACGTGCGTCACGGTCTCTCACCCAACCTCTGGAACCTGATCAGCCGCGGTCAATACGACCTCGACAATCTCAGCGTATCCGCAGGCCGGATACGCCTCGCCAATCGTGGCGGTGCCGAGCCCGTCGTGGCTCAAGTCAGCTACGATGCCAACACAGTCTTCAACGGCGACGCAGTCGACGACCAACCCGGCACCCTCGAATGGAATGCGCCCAACATGCGCAACCAAGCGCTAACGCAACAAGTCGAGTTCACCAACGTCGACGGTCAGAACAGCTTCTCGATGACCTTAAGCCTCGAAAGCGGCATGACCGATAACGACGGCGACGACCTGCCCAACTGGTGGGAGCTGGACAACGGCCTCGATCCCGACGACGCCACTGGCAGCAACGGAAAAACCGGCAACGACGACGGCGACGCCTTCACCAACTTCGAAGAATACGTGCTCGGGCTCGACCTCACAGAGGCGGAGTTCAACGGTCTACCGCAGGGCCTGATTGAAAGCAACGAGAGCGGCCACTTCACTGTGACCTTCCCCGTTCTCGCGGGCCGCAGCTACCGCGTCTGGTATGTCGATGATTTGACACAAACTTGGCAACCCGCCGGCGGTCGCTTCTCCTTCACCGAGGACGCCCCCGCCTACACATGGACCGACGACGGCTCCGCCACCAATCCCGATCCCGCTACAGTCGACAATCGCTTTTTCAAGATAGAGATCACCCGACCTTAGCACCCCTCCTCTAATGAAAGCCCCCCTCACACACACAGCCCTCTTCATCGGTGCCGCGAGTCTCGCGCAAGCCGCGGGCTACCTCGAAGTCAATGCACCCGGTTACGATTTTCGCAGTGCGGAATACACCACCACCCACGTCTTCGTCGACGAAATCGTGGGCACCTCGGTGGACATCGAGATCCTCTATAACTTGGCAGGGTTTTCAAACATCACCGACGTCGAAGTCTTTACCAATGTAAACCGCCGCGACCTCGCTCGCATTGATAAAGACAGCGACGGCTATGCCGACGGCATCCAGCCGATCGACGGTAACAGCATCACCGATTCGCCTGCAGATGTTGATCCCAGCACCGGCCATTACTACGCCCCGCTCAACATGACGGATGGCGATAGTAACAATATTTGGGAGTTAACCATCCCTGCCTCCAAGACTGGAGCCTACCGCCTGACCGCACGTTTCAAAACATCCGACTCCATCGCGGAAAACAACTACGATCCCAATAACTGGATCTGGTATGGCCTGCGCGACCACGCCGTCGTCGTCTCGCCAGTCGATGCACGGGAAGTGCGTCTTTACGAGATCAATGTTTTCAATATCGAAGCCTCAGGCGACACCTTCGAGACACGTTCCACCTTTGAAGATCTACACAATGCCGCCGGCGCCGCGCACAACGCCAGTAATCGCTGGGATCTCAGCTACCTGAAAAACCTCGGCATGAACTGGCTCTGGTTCCAACCGATCCACCCCAACGGCATCGACGGCCGCGAGCCCAATGATGGCTGGGGCGGCAGCGGCGATCCCTATGACCCCGGCAGCCCCTACGCCGTAAAGAACTTTTTCGAAGTCAACGAGCTGATGACGATCAACTACAACGGCGCCAATACCATCGCACAAAATCGCGCCGCCTCGATGACTGCCTTTCAAAACTTCGTCGCCGCCGCCGACACTGAAGAAGTCGGCATCATGCTCGACGCGCCCTTTAATCACACGGCCTTCGATGTCGAGCTCGCGCAAATCGGCGTCGATTTGTTTGAGCGTTCAGGCGAAACGTGGGCACCCACCGATGAGATTCGTGATCGCGACGCGCGCTTCTTCTCCGCCGATGGTAACTACGGCAACCGCGCAACCGGCGCGGGTGACATCGCCGCCGGCCCCGACCGTTTTGACTTTGGCAAATGGAACGACGTCAAAGATGTGTTCTTCGGTCGCTACGATTCGCTCGTCGAATACGACTCAGAACCGGAACGCTCCAGCTATAACAGCGAAGGCGATTGGTTCGACTTCACCGACAGCGACTGGACAAACGACGACGATACAGTGGCCCCAGGTCTGCAAAATGTTACCCGCCGCGTCTGGGATTACTTTGCTGAATATGCAGTCTTCTGGCTCGATCAAACGGGCTACGTCGACGGCACCCCAAAGATCGAAGCCAACCGCCACCTCGGCATCGACGGTCTGCGTTGCGACTTTGGCCAAGGCCTCCCTCCCCGGGCCTGGGAATACATGATCAACGTCGCCCGCACCCGCAAATGGAACTTCGTGATGATGTCCGAATCCCTCGACGGTGGCGCGGTGACTTACCGTTCCAATCGACACTTCGACATTCTCAACGAGAACATCACCTTCTCGCTCAACTCTGCGAGCGATAAGGCCAGCTACCGCTCCATCTTCGATGGTCGTCGCAACGCCTACGGACAAGGCCTCGTGCTGCTCAACAACACCTCGCACGACGAAGCCACCCCCAGCGACCCATGGGAATCCGTGGTGCGCACCGCAGCCGTCGGCATGATGGATGGCACCAGCATGATCTTCCCCGGCCAAGAGCTTGGGATCGCCGGCACCTTCGGTTACAGCCACTACGAAAACAATTTCGGCAAAGACATTCCCCATTTCAAACGCTGGAACTCTATGATGCCGATCTGGAACGATGGCAACTTCGGCAACGATCAACTCTACCCGGTCTATTCCGGCATTCAAACCGCACGTAAAAATAGCCCCGCACTCACCAGTTCCAATCGTTGGTTCCTCGACGGCGACGGCAACAACACCAAGATTTTTGCGGCCGCGAAATACGAAACAGCCAACGCCTCGCCCGCCAGTAGCGATGTCGTGCTCGGCTTCGTCAACGTCGATCGCAACAACGCTCAAAGTGATAACTTTAAAATTCCTGAAAGTCTCGCTCCCCTGCTCGGCTTACAAGATGGACGCACCTATAACGTCAAAAACATCGCCGCCTACTTAAACGACTCCATCGGCATGAGCGGACGCCGTGACACTTGGCTGTGGGGCAGCGGCATCACCGGCGCCGACCTCAAGGACAGCGGTTTCTTCGTCAGCCTCAACAAAGTGCCGACCACGGATGGCGACTGGAGCAGTGCTCCTTACGAAGCGCAATATCTCAAAGTTTACGACGTCACCGCACCAACTACGACACCCGCCACTCCGGACATGCCGAATAATTACGCCTACGAAATCGGCACCGAGGCCACCTTCGACTGGGAAGACGTGGCTGCGGATTCGGCAGGCGTTGTCCCCGACTACGAAGTCACCGTGATTATCAACAGCGGCGATCCCACCACCTACATCACCTCTGAAAGCGAATACACCGTCAGCGCCTCTGAGGGTCAGCAAGTTTCCATCTCGGTCCGCGCGGTCAATCCAAACGCCACCGAGAACAAAGGCCCCACCAGCTCGCAGAGCCAGTTCGTCAAACTACTTTCCGCAAACGGCGACGAAGACCACGACGGCCTCTCCAATGCCGACGAAAAAATCGCAGGCACCAACCCGCTGGATAATAGTTCGAGATTCGTCATCGGCGACCAGACAGTAGCAAGCAACGGCGACTTCACCCTCACCTGGGATCCAGTTGGCGGGAAGACGTACACCATTCAATCCCGCGTCGACTTAGTCGCAGGCGATTGGATCAACGACGCCACCGGCCAAAGCTCCGGCAGCTGGACTGACACCAACCCCGATCCCGAAAAGAAATTCTATCGCATCGTAGTGGAATAGAGCCTCAAACGTAGGGGCGCGACTTGTCACGCCCGCCGAGTTGTAGGAGCCACTCTGCCGCGGGCGTGACAAGTCACGCCCCGACAAAAGAATCCCTTCAAAAATCCGTGCTAAAAAAAGTCCTCACCTCCTGCCTATTCGCCGCCAGCCTCTGCACCACCACGCAGGCCGCCCCCGATTGGGCGAAGGACATAATCTGGTATCAAATCTTCCCGGAGCGCTTTAACAACGGTGATCCAAGCAACGATCCCACCCGTGCCTCACTGGACGACCCGCGCAACGTTTCGCCCAAATGGGAAATCACCCCGTGGGATTCCGAATGGTTCGACCGCGCGAATTGGGAAAAGGAGATGAGCTATCATTTCCCCGATACCCTACAACACCGCCGTTATGGTGGCGACCTGCAAGGTGTCATCGACAAGCTCGACTACTTGAAAGAGCTCGGCATCACTGGCATTTATTTCAACCCGATCTTTTACGCCAACTCACTGCATAAATACGATGGCAACAGCTTTCACCATATCGATCCCTACTTCGGTCCCGATCCCGAGGGTGACCTCGCACTGATCGCCGAAGAATCCAGCAATCCGCGCAGCTGGCAATGGACCGCCGCCGACAAGCTTTTCCTCAAGCTGCTGGCAGAAGCCAAAGCGCGCGGCATCCGTGTCATTATCGACGGCGTCTGGAACCACACTGGGCGCGACTTCTTCGCATTCGCCGACATTCGCACCACCTTTCAAAAGTCCCGCTACGCGCGCTGGTATCACATCAAAGAGTTCGACGATCCCCGCACCGCGCGCAACGAGTTCGACTACCACGGCTGGTATGGCTTCAAGAGCCTGCCCGAATTTGCCAACGATCCCAGCGGCAACAACCTCGCCCCAGGGCCCAAGCGCTACATTTTCAACGCAACGAAGCGCTGGATGGACCCCAACAACGACGGCGATCCCAGCGACGGCATCGCCGGCTGGCGCCTCGACGTGGCCGAAGAAGTGCCAGCCGGCTTCTGGCAGGAATGGCACGCCTACATCCGCGAGATCAACCCCGAGGTCTTCACCTCCGCCGAAATCTGGGGCAGCGCGGCGAACTACCTCAAAGACACCCACTTCGCCGCCACGATGAACTACCGTGGCTTCGCCATCCCGGTCAAAGGCTGGCTGATCGACGGCAAAATCACCGCCAGCGAATTCGCCGCACGACTCAACCAAGAGCGCAACAGCCACGGCGACAGCGCCTATATCCTGCAAAACCTCGTCGATTCACACGACACCCAACGCGTGGCATCCGCTATCGCGAACCGCGTCACATGGGATAGCTACAAAAACGCCGACTGGTTCGACTACGACGACGGCGAACGCGTGCACGCCCGCACCCACGGCTACAACAACGGCCCCCCCGACGCCGACGGACGCCGCATCTGGAAAATGCTCACCCTCTTTCAAGCCACCTATGTCGGCGCACCCATGATCTACTACGGCAGCGAAGTCGGCATGTGGGGCGCGGACGACCCCGAAGACCGCATGCCCACCTGGTGGCACCGCTTCGACCCAGAAATCCACAACAGCTATCAAAGCGCGTTCCAATTACGTCACGCCCAGCCCGCCCTGCGCAGAGGTGATTTCAAAGTCCTCGAAACCCGCGACGGTAGCCAGCTCTTCGCCTTCGAACGCACACTCGGCGAGCAACGCTTAGTGATCGTCCTCAATCGCGGCAAAGGCGATGTCACCCTCGACGGCGATTACCTCGACGGTTTAAAAGTCATCCAGAGCACCGATCCCGCAGCCAACACTCGCCGCCTGCCCCCGCTCAGCGCCGCGGTATTTGGCCCCTAAATATCATAGCTACGCTTTAGCGTCAAAGCTCCCTCATCATTACGGAGTGCCCTTGAAATGTAAGTCGTCGGCCTTGGCCGCCACAAACATATCGCTCCACGGCTGCACGGCTGCGATCGTCGCGGGCACTGCGTCGATTTGAGTATTCAGCACTCCTACCACCGCGATGCTCTCTTTGCGATTAAACATGCGTAGACGCAAACCTAACTCATCCAACATAGGCTTGAGTTCAGTAACATCGACACCTTCCGCCAAGTAAATCGAGATCTGATCGGCCGCCATAAAACTAAATTCACCGCTATCCAACGACTCAACCGCACGCACATAAGGGTAGCTCTCCTCAAAGTTCAGCAGCCACACACGCTGTTCAGGCTGCTCCGCATTGGGCAAATAGCCGAAATCGATAATCTGGCCCTGATGAATCGCCGCTGGCATACCACTCGGTAAAGGCTCCGCTCCAGCCGCCACCATTTCGGCATTATGCGCCACCCATGGATCCACAGCGGCTTCCTCTTTCTGTGAGCGGCGTGCCAATAGCATTGAGACAATTAACATGCCGATAAAAAAGCCGACGCCATAGACGATAATACGATCTGAAGTTTTCATAAAGCGTCTACTGTTCTGATTCCCCGTGTCGCTGCAAGTATTCCTTACGCGCCCGCATCACACAGAGCACAATCGCCAAGCCACCAGCCCAGACGCCTCCATAGGTCAATCCATTGGTAAAACCAAAGGCCGCCAAGAACCCGTAGTCCGGGCCATCCATGAAACAAAGCCCAAACAACAGATGCGAGAGCACCCCGAGCATGGCCCCTGTAAAACAGATGATCAGCACAAAATAGAGCCAAGTCAGCAACCAGTGGAAAATTTGAAGTAAGATTCGAAGCATTATCCCCGAAACTTGGAAGCCTCCGCCTAAGCTGGCAAGTCATTCATCTACTTTGCCGATCTTGGCTCACCGCAGACGCTATTGGCATAGCGTCGCAACAACCCTGACGATGCCTGACGCTCCCCAATGATACCGTGCTCGCGGCTATTGAACTCCAACTAATTTCACCTTCTGCGCTTTTGTCAGACGCTTAATACGTCGTTCCTCAATCGTGGCTTCCGACTGCGTGCCCACCTCTTTGCTATAGATCAATTCCAGCGGCGCACGCCCACGTACATACTTCGCCGACTTGGGACTGCCGCTCGCATGCTCTTCAAAACGCCGTGCCACATCGGTGGAAATTCCGGTGTAGAAAGTACCATCCGCACAGCGAATCATATAGACCCACCACTGACTCACAGCGCTTGGTCGTCTACGATTCCATCCAAATAATACCATTGCCCGGCATGCCGCTTGAAACGCGACTTTTCGTGATGAATCGCACGCTGCCCCGCCTGCACGTAACTGGCCTTGAACTCGACTTTTCCAATTTTGTCGTTCTTGCCGCCTTGAAAAGTGCTCACGACTTCCAAACCCATCCATTGAATACTTTCCGCAGTCGAGCGGTAGCCCGCAGCCAGGTCGGGCTGGCGCTCAGTGGGATGCGTGGTCGCGAGTAAATAATCGATTTCGCCTAATACATAAGCGGCGTAGCGCGAGCGCATCAACGCCTCCGCCGTAGGCGCAGTGCCCGGCCTAGTATGGTAAGCTTGGCAGCACCCTTCGTATTCCAATCCACTCGCACAAGGACATTTCATAGATCGCCGATAAAAAGCCTCCGAAACCTGGACCGCAATAATGAAGCGCGAGGAGGTTTGGATTTACAAGCACGAGCGAATCCGCATTACTGCGCCCCATGCGCTCACTCATTACCCTAATCTCCATTGCAGCTCTTTGCTTTATCGCAGGCTATACCCTCGGCAAAAAACAACGCAGTGTCGCGCCCGTGCCGGCACCGCTTGTCACAGCACCGATGCCAGCAGCTGAGCCTCTACCAGAAGCGCCCCCGGCTCCTAAAGAAATCGCCATCCCCACGCCGGTACCAGCAAAACCACCGGCCTCCGATCGATTTGCCACACGCGCACAAATGAGCGCCCTCACCTTGACCGATACTAAGGATCGCTCCCTCACCGCCGAACTGATCGAAGCGAGCGCATACTCACTCAAAGTGCGCCGCATGTCCGACCAACGAGTGCTCGACGTGCCCGTAAGCATGCTTTGCGAAGAGGATCAAGCATTTGCCGCCTACCTCTATCAGACGGCTAAAGACAACGCCTCCTCCTCTTCCGGCACCGAGGCCGATAAGATATGGGACGAACTGTTTAAAGGAATGTAAGCGATGCTTGAAGGCCTGAAGGCGCCCCTGCAATGCATAGCCAACTAGAACTCACACCGCACGGACTCGTCATCGCGCAGCGCCCCGTGGCGGCGTCACTCGAAGCCTTTAGCGACTCCGAGTCGGCCGGGCTGTTTCAGATTGCAGGACATAAACTCCCCAGCGACCTAGATGCCTCGGTCCATTTTTGGAAAGCCTTCACGGAATCTTTTATCCGCGCATTTTGTCACCTACCAGAGACAACAAGCACTACGGTCAATATTCCCGCCCCGGATCCAAGCACACTGGCCGAGCGCATACTCACCGCGCCGCCCATGCGGGGGGCGGAATACCTCTCGAGCGACTGTCTATTGGCGATTTGGCAACGGCTGAACGACTGGGCCGCAGCACAAATCGCCCGCGATGGGCTGGCCCCTTTTCTAGCCGAGCATGCGCCGCGCTGGGCACGTGTCGGGCGGGTCACCCTACACCTCGCCGAGAACAAGAGCGACCCCGAGTATCCTTTCGCATTTATGGCCTCCTACGCCTCGGGGCTCACTGCTTCGGGACAAGTGCAACAGCTCCCGCTCGGCAAAGCGCTGCAAGAATACGCAGGCGCGCAAGATAAGGGCGCACTGTTAAAGCTGCTCTCACCGCTACATGCGGCCGCGCAGCAGTGCGACTTCCTCAACGAATTAATCGAGACGGGCGACATTTTCCACCCGCTGGTCTGGCTACCGGAAGAGGCCTTCCGCTTTCTGAAAAATGCGCCCATCTACGAAGATGCAGGCCTGCTGGTGCGCCTACCGAACTGGTGGAAAAAGCGCGGCAAGCGGCCTCAAGTGAGCGCGACGCTGGGACAAAAAAAGCGCAGCTCCGTCGGCAAAGACGCGCTGTTGGATTTCAGATTGGAGGTCGTAATCGATGGCGTGCCACTCTCGGCAGCGGAAATAGAACAGCTGCTCGCCGGCGAAGATGGTCTGGTGCTACTGAGTGGGCAGTGGATCGAAGTCGACCGCGCCAAACTGCAGCAAGCCCTCGAGCACTGGCAGGCAGTCGCAGCACAAGGTGGCCTCTCCTTGATCGAGGGCATGCGTCTATTGGCAGGCGCGCCCGCCGACCTGAGTCAGGAAGCGGAAAGCGAAGGCAGCCAAGAATGGGCCTTCGCCCAGGCAGGCGACTGGCTCCAGGAAACACTTGATCAGTTGCGCAATCCGGAGCGAACGGCACCACCTGAAACCTTGCAGGCCACCTTACGCCCCTATCAGGAAAAAGGGCTCAACTGGCTCTGGTTCTGTGCGCAGACAGGTCTGGGTGCCTGCTTGGCCGACGACATGGGACTGGGAAAGACCATTCAAGTGCTGGCCGCCCTACTGCGCAAACAAGCCGAGCTGCCCGACACGCCCCCGAGCCTACTGGTGGTTCCCGCCTCTCTGATTGGGAACTGGCAACGCGAAGCGCAGAAATTTGCACCTTCGCTTCGGATCGGAATCGCCCACCGCTCTTCCGCGGCCAGCGACGCGATGCGACACTCCGCCGAAGGACTCGCCGAGGGCGCATACGATTTGATCATCACCACCTACGGCATGCTCTCGCGCCTCGATTGGCTCAGCAAAGTCGCATGGCACTGGGTGGTATTGGACGAAGCGCAGGCAATTAAAAACCACAGCACACATCAGAGCAAAGCCGTGCGCCAACTGCAGGCCCACGCGCGCTTCGCCCTCACTGGCACGCCGATCGAGAACCACCTCGGCGACCTCTGGTCACTCTTCGACTTCCTCAATCCCGGCCTGCTCGGCAACGCCAACCAATTTAAACGGTTCGCCAAATCCCTAGCTTCCGGCGACGGCGAGAACTACGCCCCGCTACGCCGGCTGGTGGCTCCGTATATTCTGCGTCGGCTCAAAACTGACAAAAGTATCATCAGCGACCTGCCCGATAAGACCGAGATGAAGGTCTTCTGCGGCCTCTCCACGAAGCAGGCCAAACTCTACCAGCAGACAGCCAAAACTTTAGAGACGGAACTCAAAAGCACCGCGGGCATCCAGCGCAAGGGCCTGGTGCTCGCTTACCTGATGCGCTTCAAGCAGATCTGCAACCACCCCGACCAACTCACTAAGACCGGCGATTACACGCCCAAAGACAGCGCAAAATTCACCCGACTCGCCGAGCTTTGCAGTGAGATTGAATCGCGCGGCGAAAAAGTTCTCATTTTCACACAGTTCAAAGAAATCACCGATCCACTCGAAGCCTGCTTGGCCGAGGTCTTCGGCCGCAACGGACTCATTCTGCATGGCGGCACCCCGATTACAGAGCGCCCAAGCATGGTCGAGCGCTTTCAACGCGAAGACGGCCCGCCCTTTTTCATACTCTCTCTCAAGGCCGGCGGCACGGGACTCAATCTGACAGCTGCCTCACATGTCATTCACTTCGACCGCTGGTGGAACCCCGCCATTGAAAACCAGGCCACCGACCGCGCTTTTCGCATTGGCCAACGGCGCCACGTCTTGGTGCATAAGTTCATCACCACAGGCACGCTGGAAGAAAGAATCGACAAACTGATCTCTGGAAAACAAAACACTGCCAATCAGATCTTGACCAGCGGCAGTGCAGAAAAAGCATTCACTGATATGAACAACGATGAGCTAATGGACTTCGTCCGCCTCGACCTGAGCCAATCCACCCAATCATGAGCTGGGACGACGAATCCCCCCGCTATCTGAGCGTCGCAGAGCGCAAGCGCCTCGCGGCCCAAAAAGCGAAAGAACTGGCAGAAGAAGGCTACCAGCTAAAGCCGCTGGGCGAGCTCAAGAGCCGCCAAAAAATCGCCAGCAGCTTCTGGGGGCGCAGCTGGTGCCGCCACTTGGAGTCCTTTAGCGATTACGACAGTCGCCTGCCACGCGGCCGCAGCTACCTGCGCAACGGCGCCATCCTGCACCTCTCCATCGAGCCTGGCAGGATCGAAGCCATGGTGCACGGCTCCGAGCTCTACGAACTCAGCATCGAGATCGACCCCCTGCCCCCCGAGCAATGGACCGCGGTCAAGCAGGCTTGCCAAGGTAAGATCGCCAGCCTGATCGAATTGCTACAGGGCAAGCTATCCGACGAGATCATGCGCGTAGTGACCCATCCCGCCAGCGGGCTCTTCCCCCAGCCAGAGCAGATTCATTTCAACTGCAACTGCCCCGACTGGGCCGACATGTGCAAACACGTGGCCGCCGTGCTCTACGGCGTGGGCGCACGACTCGACGACTGCCCCGAGCTACTCTTCAAACTCCGGGGCGTCGATCAGAGCGAGCTGATCCACTTGGACAGCGCGCAATCAGGCATCGCGCGCGGAAGCCGCCGTTCTCGCCGCCGCACCTTGTCCGACGACGCCGTCAGCGATGTCTTCGGCCTGAGCGCGGAAGGCGACGAATCACAGTAACTGCTCCCGCCAAGCAGCTACACAGCCCACTCCCCCTATAGGAATAATATTCGAGAGGCCGCTTGCTTGATTGAGTTTGGAACTTATAGTCAGCAGAGTCTACTAAGGTCTAATATTTAAGTTAATTATGTTTCTTCCAAAAATAATTCAAGGCGGTATGGGTGCAGGTGTTTCTGACTGGAAACTCGCTAATTCGGTAGCTTCGGCTGGACAACTGGGCGTGATCTCCGGCACCGCCCTAGACACAGTCATGGTGCGACGCCTACAACTCGGCGACATTGGGGGCCACATGCGCCGGGGCTTGGCCGCCTTCCCAGTGCCCGCAGTGGCAGAACGCATCTTAGGGCGCTACTACAAATCACAGGCAGAGCAAACGGAAAAGCCGCTCCGCCTGATCCCTGGCTTCCGCATCGATCCCACCGGCCATGCGATGGATCTCGCGATCGCAGCTAACTTCGTCGAAGTCTTCCTTGCCAAAGAAGGGCACGATGGCCATGTCGGCGTGAATTATTTGGAAAAGATTCAACTGCCCAATTTGACCTCCATGTTTGGCGCCATGCTCGCGGGCGTGGACAACGTCCTGATGGGGGCCGGCATCCCTCGCACGATTCCTGGCATTTTGGACTCGCTCGCAGAGTGGAAGCCAGTGGAGATGCGTATCAACGTAGAAGACGCCGACAAAGACGATGCATACTTCAGCCGCTTCGACCCACTGGAGTGGATACGCTCACACCTCCCTGACATTGAGCTCCCTAAGCTCAAACGGCCCGATTTCTTTCCCATTATTTCCTCCAATGTATTAGCCCTCACTTTGGCTAAAAAATCGACGGGGAAAGTCAACGGCTTCATCGTCGAGCGCCACATCGCCGGCGGCCACAATGCGCCGCCACGCGGCGGCATGAAATTGGACGAAAATGACGAACCGATCTATGGCCCCAAGGATGAAGCCAACCTGGCTCAGCTCAGCAAGATGGGCATCCCCTTTTGGCTCGCAGGCGGCGGCTCCTCCGAAACGGGGCTAAAAGATGCATTGGCCGCTGGTGCGGCCGGCATCCAAGTCGGCACAGCCTTCGCCTATTGTGATGAGTCTGGCTTTGATGCATCCATCAAGAAACGTGTGCTCGAAAAGGTAAAGACCGGTGAGGCTAAAATCTTCACCGACTCTCGCGGCTCGCCGACAGGCTTTCCATTTAAAGTCGTCAATCTGGAGGGCACCCTCTTCGAGCCCGAGGTCTATGAATCGCGCAAGCGTATTTGCGACCTATGCTATCTGCGTCATCCTTACAAAAAAGCCGACGCCACCATCGGCTATCGCTGCCCCTCTGAGCCGGTCAAAGACTACATCAAAAAGGGCGGCAAAGAAGAAGATACGGTCGGTCGCAAATGCCTATGCAATGGCTTGATGGCAGCCATCGGCATGCCACAAAAATATAAAGACGGCGGCGAAGAGCCAGCCATGGTGACCAGTGGTGATGATGTCACCAAGCTCAGCCGTTTTGTAAATTGGGAAACAACCAGCTACTCTTCACAGGATGTGATCAAAGAACTGCTCAGCCAGATATAGTCTGTCTGGATCTGACGCGGACGACGAGCAAGGAAACTCAAACGTGAATCCAATCAAGAATACAGATGAGCGCTGACTAGCTTCTGTTGCCTGATCTCTGATCTCTGACTTCTGATCTCTGAATAAAGGATGAATAACTTTATCACAAGTTTCGCCCGGAATACCTGGGACATGGTGGCCGAAATGGCCCCCTATCTATTGTTCGGTTTCGCCTTTGCGGGACTGCTGCATATCTTGATACGCAAGGACTTCGTGCAACATTGGCTGGGTAAACCTGGACTGGGCGGCGTCATCAAAGCCAGTGTACTGGGAGTGCCCATGCCCCTGTGCTCCTGCGCAGTCATTCCAGTCGCCGCGTCCTTGCGCAAAAGTGGAGCCACTCGCGGGGCCACCGCCTCTTTCCTCAGCTCCACCCCGCAGACGGGCATCGACAGCATTCTGGCAACTTACGCCCTGCTCGGTGGACTCTTCACCATGGTGCGCATCGCAGTCGCCTTTGTAACAGGAATCTTAACGGGCTACATCATTGAGCTCTTTTGTAAAGATACGCCCAGCACCCCCGCCGCCTCAATAAAACCTGTGGTGGTGCCGAACAGTGCAAATTTTGCCGCCCTCTCACTGGCGCCCCCCACGCACACCCCAACCATGGGACTGCCCACCGGCCCCTTAATCAGTACCGCCCCCGAAGACCAAACTGACACCACTGCCAAACTAGGCACATGTTGCTCCAGTCGCCCCGAGCCCAAGCGCAAGCCGATAGATGCACTCCGCTACGGCTTCGTCACCTTGCCCTCCGACTTAGCCACATCCTTGATCATCGGTCTAGTGCTAGCTGGCTTGATCACCACCCTGCTGCCGACCGACCTACTGAGTGGCTCCTTTAGCACTGGCCCGCTGGCCTTTTTACTCGCGACAGCGATCAGCCTACCACTCTACGTATGTGCGACCGCCTCCATCCCGATGGCCTATGCACTCATGGCAGCGGGGCTTTCGCCCGGCGCAGCCTTGGTATTTCTGATTGCAGGCCCTGCAACGAATACCGCCACCATCGTCACCGTATGGAAGATGCTCGGCCGGCGCGCCACCGCGATCTACCTACTCTGCCTCTTGCTGATCTCTTGGCTGGCTGGCTGGTTATTAAACTCTGCCCTCAAACAAGATGCCGATGCCAGCGCCATGCACGCGCACGGCAGCATGCACCCCAGCCTCTGGCAACATGCCACCGGTATATTGCTGATCGGCTTGCTGGTTTTCTCGTATTGGAAAAGCCGCCAGCAGACCACAAAGTCTTGCTGTGCAGGCTAAGACCTAGGGGCTTCATTGATGAAGCCTCTGGAAATGAATAATTATTTGCGATTCACGTATCCACGACTCAGCTTGGCGGCTTGGAATATTTACACACAAAGATCGCTGAATTCGCGGGAGACTGGACTCCTTGGGCTTTGCTTGCGCTCTATACTCTTAGCTCCGGGCTCATTCTGTGGCGTCTGCATGCGATGGCGCAACGCGGCCGCAGCAGTGCCGTCCTGAGTGCCGGTTTACTGCCCTATGCCACGGGATGGGGAAACCTATGCTTAGTCTGGCTGCTGCTCCGAATCGACGGCCCCACCGAAGCGATCCCCCTCAACCTATGGACAAATAATCTCACGAGTCTCAGCCTCATGCTGGCCTTACCCGCGCTCCTCTGGGGGCTTAAACTCATTCCGGACGCACAGAGCAAAAAATCGTCGCCAGCATCCCCCACAATCCGCGGCCCGTTCATACTGAATTGTGTCACGTTCATACTCTTAAGCCTGGCCACCTGGCAGCTGGGGCAAGATGGCGAGATCGATCGTAACGAAGGCTTCGCTCTACTAGGTCTCTTTGCCCTGTGGCAATGCCTACAAATCTTTCAAGCGCTCAAACGAACACCTGCTGCAAGCACTGTAAGTATCCCTCTGAGCGTGCTCGATGGCCTACTCATTTTGGTGGGTGGCTTTATCAGCCTACTCGCCGTCGATGGTATCGTCACGACGCTCATGGCACAAGAAACAGGCTTCTTCAGCATCCAACAGCTAGGCCTGCTCACGGGAGCACTCATGCTATTGCCCAATGCAATGCTAGCCTGGCACTACGCGCGCCAACTACGTGCGGACGCGGTCTACCACTCGCAACTGAGCGACGCTCATATTTGCATGCCGCTTTGCCTCGCTCTGTGTGCGATCTTCAAACCTCTGGCATTGCCGACATTTTTACTAGACGGCCTGCTATTCCTATCCGCGCTCGCACTGGTGCACCTGCTCTGCCTACAACTGCTCAAGGAATTACCCAAATTAGTGGCGGCCGGCCTACTCGCCGTCTATGCGTATGCGCTCTTTATACAGTTTTCGCTATGACAACGAACTCCCCCATCATTGATGTGCTTTGCGTGGGCTACGCCTGTGTCGACATTAACTTCACAGCACCCCACCACCCTGGAACGGACGAAAAAGTGCGTGCTTTGTCGATGCATAGCTGCGGTGGCGGCCCCGCCTCCAACGCAGCCGTGGCGATCGCACGCCTGGGAGGCAATGCCGCTTTTGCCGGCTATTTAGGCAGCGACGCCTTTGGTGAATCCCACCTGCGCGAGCTGATCGAAGCGGGCGTCCAAAGCAGCGGCGTCCATCGCGCCGCCGCCCCCACCCCAGTGGCTGCTGTCACCATTAAGCCAGACGGCCAACGCTCGATTATAGATTATCGTGCACCCAGTGCACTCGCCCCCGATGACAGCATAAGCCTGCACAGCAGCCCCGCCCGTGTCTTATTGGTCGATGGTCACCAACCACTCCTCTCGTTAAAGCTGGTAGACGAGGCACGGAGCCTGGGCATACCCAGTGTGTTGGATGCCGGCTCGATCAACGACGGTACTCAACTGCTCTATAACAAGGTCGACTACTTGATCACTTCAGAGAAATTTGCCCGTCAGTTTAGTGGAGAAGACGCGCCACGCTCGGCACTGGCCTCACTGGACGGTGCGGCGCCGTTCACCGCAGTGACTTGGGGCGCTGAGGGTGTTTATTGGCAAGATGAGGAGGGCCAGCACCACATGCCGGCCTTCGACATCGAAGCCGTCGACACCACCGGAGCAGGCGATGCCTTTCACGGCGCCTTCGCACTAGGACTCGCACAAGGCATGCCGCTACGCGAAAATCTCAGACGCGCCTGCGCCACCGCAGCTTTGACCTGCCTAAAAGCAGGTGCACGCAACGCACTACCAAAACGAAAACAAGTGGACGCACTTTGCAGACTATAATTAGACAATGATGCTGTCGTATTAATAATTGATCAAAGCGCAATTGACGGGCTTATTCTTGCTAGAACTACTGATAATGAAGATGGACAGCAAGCACCGTGGGCACACATATTGCTCCACCTCATTCTCATGTGTGCACCTCTAAAAGTAATCCCTTTGCTGCTTCTATTACTCTCGGTCTGTGCCTGCTCAAATGAGCCTTCAGCGGGCACCAGCAAGCAGAAAGAAATAACCATTCATGCAGCCGTCAGTCTAAGTGCAATGGTTCGCGAATTAGGGGATCGTTTCAGCGCAAAGCATAATCTCAGTATTAATTATAACTTTGCCAGTTCAGGAGCTCTAGCACGTCAATTAATCGCCGCTCCGCGCGGCGAGATCTACCTCAGCGCCAATCAACAATGGATGCAACGAGCTCTGGAAGCAAACGCGGTGGATCGCACAAGCGCGCAGGCTTTATTTGCCAATCAACTGGTATTGGTCAGCCACACAGACGCTCCAATCCAAACGATGGAACCGCTAGACATCTGCCACGCAACAACAATGGCAACAACTCGCATCTCTATAGGCGATCCCGATTACGTCCCAGCCGGTCAATATGCGCGCGCTTGGTTGCAAAGTCTAAGTTGCGGAGAAAGCAACGCATGGGAAGCAGTCAAAGAACGAGTGATACCAGCCACGGATGCGCATGCTGCCCTTGCGCGCGTGCAAGCAAACCGTGACATGATTGGAATCGTCTATCTCACTGACTACCTCACGCAAGTGAACAAGTTGCAACTGCTGCATACAATCCCAACAGAGGCCACCGCTCCTATCCACTATTACGGAGCAGTCATTAACAACAGTCCTCATGCGGCAACAGCGACTGCATTTCTAAACTATCTTCAATCGAAGCAAAACCAGCAGGTAGTCGAGAAATACGGCTTTACTCCGATAAACCGTTCGCTCACACGCCTCGACTAAGCGCATGTCAACCACCATAGAAATCATCCTGTCGACTGTGCTTTGGGCGAGTACAGCCACAGTTCTGGTGGCTATACCTGGCCTCCCAATCGCTTATCTACTAGCACGCCATCAATTCTTCGGCCATCGCATTCTATCAACTCTACTCAGTTTGCCCATGGTACTGCCTCCCACGGCAGTCGGTTTCTTGCTACTTCAATTACTAGCGGACCACGGCCTCTTGGGCCGAGATAACTTATACATCGACCTAGACATTCTCTACACTTGGAAGGCGGTGGTGCTTGCCTGCAGTGTGATGGCTGCCCCACTATTAATACGAACCGCTCGTGTCAGTTTCGAAGAAGTCGACCCGGAATTAGAGCAGATGGCACGCACCCTCGGTTACAGCCGATTGAGAAGTTTCCTCAAAGTCACGCTCCCTTTGGCTTGGAAAGGCCTGCTGGCCGCCATCTTATTGGGCTTCACTCGTTCCTTAGGTGAATTCGGAGCCACCATGATGATTGCAGGCAATATTCCGGGCAAAACTCAAACTCTGGCCTCCGCGATCTACAGCGCACAACAATCGGGCGAAGATGAACGGGCATTACTACTGGTCGCCATTGCTCTGACGGTCGGATTCGCAGCGATTTTTCTCACTGAGATCTGCCTACGCCCCAAATCTAGGCACCAGAAAGGCCTACAATGAAAGCGTTTTACGAATTCGATCTTCAGCTGAATCTGGGCGAGTTTGATCTGCAGCTCGCACTCCAATCCAATAGCCCAGTGCTCGGCCTCTTTGGCCCGTCGGGCTGCGGAAAAAGCAGCTGTTTAAAAGCCATCGCAGGCCTACGCAAGGCCTCCGGCTACCTTCGCTGCGGCTCGCATGTGCTGCTGGATACAACAAACTCGATCGACTTGGATCCGGCTGAGCGCGGCGTAGGCTACGTGCCTCAAAACCACTGCCTGTTTCCACACTGGAACGTAGAACGCAACCTACTCGCTGGACGACCACAAAAACATATCAAGGCTGAGGCGCGAGCGACGCGCTTTCAGGAAGCAGTCGAAATATTGGAGCTCAAGCCTTTATTAAAACGTCGTATTCAGCAACTTTCCGGAGGCGAGCGTCAACGCGTCGCCCTTGGCCGAGCACTCTGCGCCATGCCCGAGCTCTTACTGCTGGATGAGCCCATGGCCTCACTCGATGCTTCGCTCAAACAAAGAATCCTCCCCTTTTTAGTGCGTGTGCGTGAAGAGCTGAGCCTCCCCATCCTCATCGTATCTCACAACCCGATCGAACTACAACTGCTCTGCAAAGAAGTCGTCGTGCTAGAGCGCGGCCAAGCTGTTTCACAAGGCAGTCCGATGGAAGTCTTCACCCAAGCCAACATCTACCCCGGCATCGCGACGGCCTTCGAAAACATATTAGAGCTGGACCTAATGGAGCAAAGTTCAGAACAAACCATCGCATATTTGATCGAAGCGAAGTCTACATCTCAAACGATTGCTCTGCCTCCAATTCCAGACAGCAAGAAGAAAGACACAAAACACCCAATCAGAATTGGGATCGCCGCCAGCGACTTACTGATCGCACGAACGCCCCCTGTCGACATCTCCGCGCGCAACATCATAGCCTGCCGCATCGAGCGCATAAAACGCCTCCCCTCCGCCTGCTTAGTGATCGTCAAATTACACGACGCCGCCCAGACCGAACTCGCCGCAGAACTAACGGCCAGCGCCGTGCAAGAGCTCGAACTCGCACCCAAAATGCAAGTCTACATCGTCTTCAAGACCAATGCGGCGCGTATCTATTAAAATACGACTCAAGCATATGCTCTCACAAGCCCTCTAAACGGTCAGTCAATCAGTGACAGTTCACTCTTGATAAAAACAATAGACCGTTATGAACTAACGCATGCGATCCCATGCCCCAATTATCTTCCTACTCTGCCTAAGCGCGCTGTTTGCCTCTGCACAAAGTCCTAATTACTTCGAGCTCGACCTCAGAAAGCTCGATGGAGAACAAGGCAATTTCCCCGACTGGCTCGAGGAGATCACCGAATCCAGCGGAGAGTTTGATCCAGAATTTGGCTGGCAACTAGATGCCAGCAAGCCCTTTGGAATTGGGCGACTCTATCTTTCACTCGATCGCAACCAACTCACACACGACCTCGCTCTCAGCTTTTTCAGTCAAGGCACTGCCAACATCGCAGTACAACTTTATGATGCCAACGAACGTACACTCGCGGTCGATCTACTGGCCGCAAGAACCACCGTAGACGAGGCATCGCTCACCTCCTTAGTCATTCCACTCTCGGAATACCCCAATGCCAAGCATATCGTACTACGCCGCCTAGAGGGCGCCGTCGCAGTGAGCGCTCTATCGCTGATAGAACTGACTGCCCCGAGTCCACAAAACGAGGCCAGCATTACACACCTGGCATCCCTACTGGGCGATCCATTGGCCCCCGAAAATCCCTTGATCGCGAGCGTACAAGAACAAGCCACAGCCGATCAGTCACAGGCGCTCATCAGCGCCCGGCCCACATTTTCACGTCCACTCTCGGAGCTTAGTAAGCTTGAGGGAGAAGCTCACTTACACGAAGACGAGCTGATCAGTATTTTACAGGTGCTTGGGCTACAAGGCTACGATTTCAATGCCATCGACTTTGTGCAAGCCGCTGGCGAAGGTCGCGAAGAAGTCGTCCGACTCTACCTGCGCGCGGGCATGCCGATCAATGTGCAAGGCCGCAACAAGTATACTGCAGTCGCGGAAGCCGCCACCAGTGGTGAATTGCGCGTGTTGAAATTGCTCTGCGACCGAGGCGCCGACTTAGAGATTCGCACAGCGGGTGGTAATTCTGCCTTGTGGATGGCTTGTATTTCCAGTCATTACGAAGCGATCCGCCTTTTAGTCGAAAACGGAGCCGACGTGAATGCCCGCGGCGCATATGGAAACACTCCTCTACTCAAAGTAATCAATCGACGCGCCCATAATTACAATAAGGCCGACGAATATACCGTGTTTCTGCTAGAGCATGGCGCCGACCCGAACATTGCCGACAATCGTGGCGAAACCATGCTGCACGAAGTCGTCCGCCATGGCAAAGCCAGCATGCTACAAATCGCGCTCGATTATAATGGCGACCCCACACTCAAAGACAACGCCGGCTTCACACCAATGATGGCTGCCAAATATCGTAACAGCAAAAGCCTCATTCAAACCCTACTAAACCACGGGGTTCCTGAGTGGGAACCAGATCAATTATCGCTGGATGAACAGCTCGTCTACCACATCTATCGACGGGAATATAGTGAAGCCTACAAACTACTCGATGCCGGAGCCAGCCCCAACGCGACCGATATGAATGGAGAGCACATCCTCTTCAATGCGATCAATAAACGCAACCTGACCTTGATCCGTAAATTGCGCACATACGGCCTCGATTTAAACGTCCGCGATTTAAGTGGCCGCAGCCCACTCGGACATGTGCACAGTGGATTTCACAAGTCACGCGAAGCCATGGTCGACTACTTTCTAGAAGAAGGTCTGGACCCCAATTACGCCACCCAAGAAGAACTCAGAAAGAAAAAGCCCTACTACACGCCCTTGATGAACGCAGCGAGCGCAGGCAATGCAGACCGCTGCCAACGACTACTAGCTGCAGGAGCCAATCCAACGACTAAGAATCTCCCCGGCCGCACGGCCGCGATCATCGCCGAACGCGCCGGCTTTTACCAACTCTCCCAAGAACTCCAAGCCGCAGAAAGCAAGTGGACAGCAAACGAATGAACGTCGAACATCTTCCCAAATCGAACCGCCAATAGCTCCAAGCTACTTATAACGGCTCAATTCTATATCGTATTTCTTCACGCGCAGCCCCATCTTGCGCTCCGTCAAACCGAGTCGACGCGCCGCCTCTGCCATATTACTACCAGTGTCTTTGAGCGCATCGATGATCATCTCTCGCTCCAAGGCCACCATCGCATCTTCTAATGTAGAGACTTCACTGGTTTCCTTCGCCGACTTCTTTTGCAAGGTGGGCGGCAAGTGGTGGGCTTTAATCGACTGCCCCTTAGCTAGCAGCACCGCACGTTCCATGCAGTTTTCCATCTCACGCACATTGCCCGGCCAGTGATAACTGACGAGCAAATCTATCGCAGCGGACGAGATACGCATCGGCTTTACGCCCTGCCGTTGGGCGAACTTTTCGATAAAGAAATCGGCGAGCAACATCACATCACACTTCCGATCCCGCAAAGCGGGCATGTAAATTGGAAAAACATTGAGTCGGTAGTATAAATCCTCGCGAAAACTTCCATCCGCGATCATCTGTTCGAGATTTCGACTGGTGGCGGCGATCACGCGCACGTCGACTTGCATCGTCTCCTGACTACCGACGCGCTCAAACTCACGCTCTTGCAATACACGTAAGAGTTTGACCTGAGTAGAGGCCGAAATGTCACCGATCTCATCCAGAAAAATCGTGCCTCGATTGGCTAACTCGAAGCGCCCCTTACGCATGGAAAGCGCGCCAGTAAAAGCGCCTTTTTCGTGCCCGAACAGCTCGCTCTCAATGATCGAATCCGGCAGTGCGGCGCAGTTCACCTTCACAAATGACTTGTTCTGACGGTCGCTTTTTTCATGCAGGGCTTTAGCCACCAACTCCTTGCCGGTCCCGCTCTCACCACGGATCAATACTGTCGTGCTACTCTGCGCGACTTGTTCGATGTGGTAATACACCGAACGCATCGAATCGGCCGTCCCAATCATATTCTTCGGACGGAAATCCTGCGCCATGGCCTCTTGCAGGCGTGTATTTTCGCGTCGTAGACTTTGAATTTGCTCAGCCGCATCTTGCCGCAAACGCGCGGCCTGTGCGATGACCGAGGCGATCATCGTCAGTAGACGCAAGTCCGCCTCCCAACCCTGACGCGAATTGCGCGGGCGCTCAACACTCAAGGTGCCAATTACTTTCTCACCAAACTTGAGTGGCACACTGATCAGTCCTGTAGCGGCATCGATTTCAAGGCCGTGCGATAATTGTGCACGTTCAGATTTCTCAGAAACCCACTCGCGAAAATTTGGCGTAATCACCGGAGCTGCTTTTTCCACGGTACGCTGAAGTAGAGGATGGATCAGGTCGAAATACTGCGACGCTGGCACGGCGCGTGGCACACCGATCGCGTCCGAGAGTAAAATCTGCCCATCATCGCGATTCAAAATCGCGATCATACCGCGTTCCATCCCCATCATATCACGTAATCGTCGCAGCAGCGGCTTCACTATTTCCGAAAGATCAAAGCTCTTATCTAATGTCTGACTGACGGCAAAAAGTAAGCTCAATTCCTGCACCGAACGACAATGCACACCAAATCCACGATCCAAGATCTCCGACGAGGGTCCGTCGATCGCTAGATCGCATTCCTTACCTCTACATTTTGTAGCAAAACTCATTGTCCTCAATGCAGCTAAAAGAATGCCTGACCGCCAGGACTGAGCTTTTTGTACAAGATCTGCCGCAATTTAAACAAGCAATTAGACCCGCTACAACAGACAATAATACACACTGTTAGCCACCAACTGAACACCGCCGGCTGCGATCCTACATATTTGTAGGATTCACAGCGACCGCACTACCTAAATGTAGGAAATCGCAGGGCTGTGAGTGCGCCCAAAACGTAAAAATCCTGCTAAGGAATTTTAATAAAATTACATTCTACTGAATGCAAAGCACTTACGAATGCACAACATTTATTGGCATGTAGCTTGTTATGACTGCTACCGAGTCACAAGCAATCATCACTCAAAAATAAATACAAACAATGGTCACAACACTTGAACAACCTACGGCTGAAAAGGTCGCTGAAAAAGCAATGCGTAAAATCGCTATCTACGGGAAAGGTGGTATTGGAAAATCTACTACAACACAAAACACGGTCGCTGCTCTGGCAGAAATGGGCAAGAAGGTCATGGTCGTCGGATGCGATCCTAAGGCCGACTCCACTCGCCTACTGCTAGGCGGCTTGGCTCAACGCTCCGTGCTCGACACACTACGCGAAGAAGGTGAAGACGTCGAACTGGAAGATATTCGCTCAGGCGGTTTCTCTGAAACGCTTTGCGTGGAATCAGGCGGCCCGGAGCCTGGCGTGGGTTGCGCCGGACGCGGCATCATCACTTCCATTAATATGCTGGAACAGCTCGGCGCATACGATGAAGAGAATCAGCTCGATTACGTTTTCTACGATGTGCTCGGGGACGTGGTCTGCGGTGGATTCGCCATGCCGATCCGCGAAGGTAAGGCGGAAGAGATCTACATCGTTTGCTCCGGTGAAATGATGGCGATGTATGCGGCTAATAATATTTGTAAGGGTATCTTGAAATTCGCAGAAACGGGCGTCGTGCGCCTCGGTGGTCTCATCTGCAACAGTCGTAACTGCGACCGTGAAGCGGAAATGATCGAAGAGTTCGCCAGCCGCCTCGGCACTAAGATGATTCACTTCGTGCCACGTCACAACGACGTGCAACGCGCTGAAATTAATCGCAAGACGGTGATCGATTGGAATGCGGACTGCGAGCAAGCAGCGGAATACCGTGCGCTCGCAAGTAAGATCGATGCCAACGAAATGCGCGTCATCCCAAGTCCCTTGGAAATCGAAGAGCTCGAACAACTCCTCATGGAATATGGCCTTTTTGAATAAGACCGAGACGGGGTATGGACCATACCGACATTTCTCATCCCCCCACCTGTCATCAGCAACTCTGCCATCATCAATCATTCATTCGCCATTAAATAACCATGTCTGAAGAAAAAGAAAATCCATCGCCGATGGGGCCACACGGCCCTAGTGCGGCCGAGGCGCGCGAGCAAATGCTCGAAGCCTATCCCAAGAAAACGCTCCGCAAGCGCGGCAAGCAAATGTTGGTCAACACCGACCCAAAATCACCTGCGGAGATCGGCGCCAATAGCCGCACCGTGCCTGGCATCATCACGCAACGTGGCTGCTCGTATGCCGGTTGTAAGGGTGTGGTGATCGGCCCCATCTACGACGTGCTTCACATCACACACGGCCCAATCGGTTGCGGTTGGTATAGTTGGCTCTCCCGCCGGAACATGAACAAGATCCGCAAGGAGGGGGAAACGAATTATCTGCAATACAGCATGTCCACCGACATGCAAGAAGACCACATCGTCTTCGGTGGTGAGAAACAACTCGCCGCTGCGATTCAAGAGGCCTACGACGAGTTCAAGCCGAAGGCGATCAGCGTATATGCCACTTGCCCGGTGGGTCTGATCGGTGACGACATTCACTCGGTCTGCCGCAACATGAAGGAAAAGCTGGGCATCAATGTATTCGGATTCTCTTGCGAAGGTTATAAGGGTGTCAGCCAATCCGCCGGTCACCACATCGCCAACAACGGTGTGTTCAAACACATGATCGGTCTCGACGACACGCCGGTTGAAGCGAAGTATAAGATCAACATCCTCGGTGAGTATAACATCGGCGGGGATGCTTGGGAGATCGACCGCATCTTTGCCCGTTGTGGTATCAAGATTATTGGCACGCTCTCCGGCGGGGTCAGCTACGACGACATCACCAATTGCCACATGGCAGATCTCAACGTGGTGATGTGCCACCGCTCGATCAACTACATGGCGGAAATGATGGAAACGAAGTTCGGCATCCCATGGTTTAAGGTGAACTTCATCGGCATCGAAGGCACCAAGAAGTCGCTACGTAAGATTGCAGAATACTTCGGCGATAAGGAACTCATCGACAAGGTTGAGGAAGTCATTGCCGCGGAGATGGCGGAGGTTCGCCCCGTTGTGGAAGATGTGAGAAAACGCACTGCCGGCAAGACCGCTGCCCTCTTTGTGGGTGGTAGCCGTGCACACCACTATCAGGATCTGTTCACCGACATGGACATGCAAGTAATCGCCGCTGGCTACGAGTTCGCCCACCGGGATGACTACGAAGGCCGCGACGTCTTACCTAGTATTAAAGTCGATGCGGACAGCCGCAACATCGAAGAGATCACAGTCGAAGCCGATCCGGAACGCTACAACATGAGCCATGCCGAGCGTAAGAAATCACTGGAAGAAGCTGGATTCACCTTCGAAGACTACGAGGGCATGATGCGCCAAATGGCAAAAGACACGTTGGTGATCGACGACATCTCGCACCACGAACTGGAGAAGTTAATCGAACTCTACAAGCCCGACATCATCGGCTCCGGCGTGAAGGATAAATATGTCATCGAGAAGATGGGCGTGCCTTGTAAGCAGCTGCACTCCTACGACTACGGTGGCCCGTATGCCGGCTTCAAGGGAGCCATCAATTTCTTCAAGGAAATTGACCGTATGACTTCCTCCAACATCTGGAAACTCACCCGCGCGCCTTGGCAGGACATCGACGAAGCACCTGCAGCCGAAGCCGACCCAGAACCGGTCAACGCTTAACTAAAACCGAACCACCGAACACTGGAGAACTATAATCATGTTAGAAGGAACCACAGCTGAAATCCGCGAACGTAAAGCACTTCGCGTCAATCCGGCAAAAACCTGTCAACCGATCGGCGCCATGTATGCCGCTCTCGGCATTCACAAGTGCATGCCACACTCACACGGCTCACAAGGTTGCTGTGCGTATCATCGCAGTCACCTGACCCGTCACCACAAGGAGCCCATCGTCGCCACGACCAGTTCCTTCACCGAAGGGGCATCCGTCTTCGGCGGACTCGCCAACTTGAAGACTGCATTCAGTAATATCTTCTCGATCTACAATCCTGATATCGTCGCGGTCCACACCACTTGCCTCTCCGAGGTGATAGGGGACGACATCCCGACCATTATCAAGAAGTCCACCGTCGAAGGCATCATCCCTGAGGGTAAGATCGCCATCCACGCCAACACTCCGAGCTTTGTCGGCAGCCACGTCACGGGCTTTGCCAATCAATGCGAGGCCTTCGTCAAGTATCTGTCAGAATCGACGGGGGAAACCAAAAACGTGATCAACCTCTTCCCTGGTTGGGTCGAGCCAGCCGATATGCGCGAGCTCAAACGCCTCGCGACGCTGGTCGGCGTCGAGTTCATCATGACACCCGACACCTCCGATGTGCTGGATAGCGCGATGGACGGTAAATACGAAATGTATCCCGAAGGTGGCACCACCATCGACGATCTCAAAGCAATGGGTGACAGCTTCTTGACCCTTGCCATGGGTCCTTTAGCGAGCACCACCGCAGCAACCACACTCGAGAAAAAGTGCCAAGTCCCAAGTCAGGTCCTAGAACTCCCAATCGGTGTCGCCGCTACCGATGCGTATCTCAACGCCTTACGCCTCGCCGGTGATACTTCAGTACCACGCGAACTCGAGCGCGAACGTGGCCGCTTAATCGATATGATCAGCGACATGTCGCAATATCTGCACAAGAAGAAAGTCGCTATCTTCGGCGACCCAGACAACCTCACCAGCATGGTCAGCTTCCTGGTCGAGATCGGCATGGAGCCCGCCATCGTCGTGAGTGGCACACGTGGCAAAAAGTGGGAAGCTAAGATTCGCGAGATCTGCAAACCGGTAAATGAGAACGTCGAAGTACGTTCTTTCTCGGACATCCATTATCTACACCAATGGGTAAAGGCCAACCCGGTTGATCTGCTGATGGGCAACACTTACGGCAAGTTCGTCGCTAAGTCCGAAAACCTCCCCTTCGTCCGCTTCGGCTTCCCGATTCTCGACCGCGTCGGACACCGTGCCTTCCCCACTTTGGGATATGCCGGTGGCCTACGAATCGTCGAAAAGATCACAGATGCCTTCCTGGACAAACGCGACCGCGAGGACGCCGACGAGAACATCGAGCTCGTGCTCTAAATCAACTTTCCGGCCTTGTAGCAGATCTTTCACACCTGTTCGTGCCATACTGCAGCCTGCTACAAGTGCCGGATATTTTTTTTCAAAACCGCCTATTACAAAAATCTACAATGAAACAAACTGAACTAACAAAAGCGTTAAATGTGATTCTCTCCGACATGCACGTCATGATCGCCAAACTGCATAACTATCACTGGAACGTATACGGCATGCAGTTTTATACCATCCACGAAATCACGGAGGGTTACTACGACTACTTCTTTGGACTATTCGACGACGTCGCTGAACGCATTCTACAACTTGAAGATAAGCCTGTCGCGACAGTCAGTGGTTATTTGGAATTAGCCACACTCGAAGATGAAAGCGGAGACCATTTCAAACCTGGTTTCGTAATGGAGAGCCTGATCAAGGACTTCCAGCATTTCATCGAAGCCGCGAAAAAAGCGGATGGCCTCGCCGAAGGCGACATTCCAACTCAGGACATGCTAAGTGGCCTGATCATCAAACTAGAAAAGGAGATTTGGCTAATCAAATCTACACTGGGCAAATAAAACGTTATTTCGGATGCCCCGGGCTCAATGGCGTGCCGCGTAAGCACTCACTCATGACACGAAAAAACACGGCATCGGGCCCGGTTCATCCTTAATCAACACCAACATAATCCATCACATACATGAATCCATCCATTCAAGCCGCGCTCACCAATCAAGCCAATCACGAGCTCTATGCTGCTCACGCCTACCGCGCCATGGCGATCTGGTGCGACGACCGGGACTACAACGGCTTCGCCAAATTTTTCTTTGCACAAGCCGCCGAAGAACTGGAGCACGCTGACAAATTTATTCGCCACTTATTGGACCGTGGTGTCATGCCCAAACTCACTGCGCTGGAGGCACCCACCGTCGAGTTCACCAAACTGATTGAAGTCGCGCAACTGGCCGAAACGCTCGAACAACGCAATAGCGCCAACATTCACCAATGCTACGCCATTTCCCAAGAAGTCAGCGACTTCGCCTCCTTTCCACTGCTGCTGTCACTGATTGAAGAGCAAGTCGAAGAAGAGTCCTGGGCATCCACCATGGTCACGCTCACAAAGCGCGCCGAATGCTCTGGAGCCATTTATAATCTCGATCGTCATATCGTTAAAGAACTGAACGCTGCTGACGCAGCGTAATGAGGAATACCGACTTCCACTTACCGCGACAGCAGCCATATGACACCAGACCAAACAGGCGAAAGCATCCACGTTCTTGACGACAGGGCGGCTCAAGTCTGGACCAAAGGCTCCAGCAAGGAGTTTGCTTGTGACCGCAAGAGCACTGCCGGCGCCGTCACGCAACGCGCCTGTGCATTCTGCGGCTCACGTGTCGTGCTCTACCCCATCGCCGATGCACTGCATATCGTGCATGGTCCGATCGGTTGCGCCGTTTATAATTGGGACATACGCGGATCCCTCTCCTCGGGACCGCAATTACATCGCAACAGTTTCTCAACCGATCTTGCAGAAAAGGAAGTGATCTTCGGCGGCGAAAAGAAACTCAAAGCCTCGCTGATCGAGTTGATCGAGTTTTATAAGCCTAAAGCCGCCTTTGTGTATTCAACTTGCATTGTCGGTTTGATCGGTGACGACGTCGAAGCCATTTGCAAACAAGTCACGCAAATGACTGGCATCGACTGCATCCCGGTCGACTCTCCAGGTTTTAAAGGCACCAATAAAAGCGGCTACCAAGCCGCCTGCGAAGCTGCTTATAAACTGGTCGGCACCGCTAAGACGGATGGCATAAAAAAACACAGCATTAACCTAATGGGCGAATTCAACATCGCAGGTGAGGCCTGGATGATACGCAAATACTTTGAACGCATCGGCGTGCAAGTCGTGGCCACCATCACCGGCGACGGCCGCGTCGATGACCTACGCCGCTGTCATGGAGCCTCGCTCAATCTAGTGCAATGTTCTGGTTCCATGACGCAACTGTCCAAACTACTGGAAGACAAGCACGGCATTCCCATGAAGCGTGTCTCCTTCTTCGGCTTTGAAGACACCGCTCAAGCACTTTACGATACCGCAGAACATTTCGGCGATTCCGAGATGATGGATAAAGCCGAGGCACTGGTGCGCGAAGAAATCGCCAAGTATGCGCCCAGGATCAAAGCCTATAAAAAGCAGCTGAAGGGAAAGAAAGCAGCACTCTATGTCGGAGGCGCCTTCAAGGCCTTTTCCCTAGTGCTGGCACTGCGCGCACTCGGCATGCAAACCGTGCTAGCTGGCACACAGACTGGCAATGCCGAAGATTACGAGCAACTCAAAGAGATCTGCGACCCCGGCACCGTCATCGTCGATGACTCCAATCCACTCGAACTGGCCAAATTCGTATTGGAGAAGGACGTCGATCTCTTCATCGGAGGCGTCAAAGAGCGCCCCATCGCCTACAAGCTGGGCGTTGCATTCTGTGACCATAACCACGAGCGCAAGATCCCACTGGCCGGCTTCGAGGGCATGTTGCACTTCGCCGATGAGGTCGCCCGCAGCGTGCTCAGCCCCGTTTGGAAATTCGCGCCGCGCCGGAGCTTCAAAACAAACATCCACCTAAACCCAGGCAACGATTGATCGCAACGAATACAGATTGCACCACCACCGCAGGCACACCTGCCCTCGGCCCTGAGCCCGAAGCCGCCACTCGTAACGCCTGCAAACTCTGCGCCCCACTGGGTGCGGCCATGGTCTTTAAAGGCATCCGCGGCTGCCTCCCCTTTCTACACGGCAGCCAAGGCTGCGCCACCTATATCCGTCGCTACATGATCAGCCACTTTCGCGAGCCGGTCGATATCGCCTCTTCCAGCTTTAGCGAAGACGACGCGATCTTCGGAGGTGCCCGCAATTTTGAATTGGGGATCGAAAACGTCATCAGCCAATACCAGCCCGAACTGATCGGCGTCGCCACCACCTGCCTCTCTGAAACCATCGGGGATCACATGCTCGGCATGATCAAGACCTATCAGGATAATCACCAAGCGGAGGGTCCCCCACTGGTGCATGTATCCACACCGGCTTACAGCGGCACCCATAGCGACGGCTACTTTGCCACCACGCTGGCGATCGTTAAAAAATTCGCACTACCGTCCAATTTCCGCCTGTCCCATCGTGTCAACATCATCCCGGCCATGATGTCCTGCGCCGACCTGCGCCATCTACGCGAGCTCTGCGAGCGCTACGGGCTCAGCAGCACACTGTTACCAGACTACAACGCCACCCTGGAAGGCGGCAGTTGGGACGCCTACCACCGCATCTCCCCCGGCGGCACTTCGCTGGAAGAGATCGAGGAAATGGGCGCCTCCACCGCCACACTGGAGCTCAGCCACAGCCAAGCGAATGTGAAACAAAGCGCGGGCAGCTATCTGAAAAGTGCCTGTGGCGTGCCGCTCCATTCACTCGGCTGGCCGATCGGCATTCGACTCAGCGATCAACTATTCACTTCATTATCCGAGATCTCCGGTCGCGAAATGCCCTCGGAGATCGCCGATGAACGCGCCCGTCTGGTGGATGCCTACGTCGACGCCCATAAATACGTATCTGGAAAAACGGCCGCCCTCTATGGCGAACCGGACTTTGTGATTGGGATGGCCGCCTTCCTCAGCGAGATCGGCGTCCGCCCCATCCTCTGCGCCACAGGCTCCAAAACACCACAATGGAAAGAGCTGCTCCACAACGAAATCGAAGGCGGCATGGCCGATGTCGAGGCACTCACTGGAGTCGACCATGCCAAACTTGCGAGCCGGGCCCGCGAGCGCAAGCCAGACCTCTTAATCGGCTCCAGCAAGGGCTACCCTCTCGCGCGTGAATTAGGCATCCCACTACTACGCTGTGGCTTCCCTATTCACGACCGCATCGGCGGCCAGCGCCAACTCTATGTCGGCTACCGCGGCACCCAGCAAATATTCGACCGCGTGGTCAACGCCTTCCTCGAAGCTAAACAGAAGTATTCGGAAACTGGATACAGCTACCTATAACCATCACTCATTAAAAGCATTTATACCATGAGCACAAACGACGCACCGAAACCTTCAGAAATTAACTTAGACAACCATCCTTGCTTCAACAAGGAGGCTTGTTCGACCCACGGGCGCATTCACCTGCCCGTCGCTCCGAAGTGCAACATTCAGTGCAACTACTGCAACCGCGACTTTGATTGCGTCAACGAGAGCCGCCCCGGTGTCACCTCTACGATCCTATCCCCCGGTCAAGCGCTCGCCTATCTCGAAAAGATCATGGAGAAGCGGGACGACATTGCTGTGGTCGGCATCGCCGGGCCTGGAGATCCTTTCGCCAATGCAGAGGCCACCATGGAAACGTTTCGTCTAGTGCGTGAGGCCTTCCCGAAAATCATCTTATGCCTATCCACCAACGGGCTGGGCTTAACCGAAGACTACGTCAAGCAACTCGCAGAGCTACAAGTCAGCCATGTCACGATCACCATGAATGGCACCGACCCCGAAGTCGCGGGCAAGATCTACGCTTGGGCTCGTGACAACACCCGCATCTACCGCGGCACAGCTGCTGGCGAGCTAATGATCGAGAAGCAACTGCAAGCTATCCGCTGGATAAAACAATACGGCATGATTGCCAAGATCAACTCGATCATCGTCCCTGGCGTCAACGACGAGCACATTCCGGAAATTGCCAAACAAGTCTCTGGCATGGGGGCCGACATAATGAACTGCATTCCGCTGCTCCCCACCAAGGACACCGCGTTTGAAAATTTGACCGAGCCCGACGCCAAGATGCGCTTCGCACTACGCCTGAAGTGTGGCGACTACGTCAACCAAATGACACACTGCGCGCGCTGCCGCGCCGATGCGATTGGTAAGCTCAGTGAGCCAATGTCTGAAGACATCCACGAACTCATCCAATCGTGCTCACGCCTCCCCATTAATCCCAAGGAGAACCGCCCTTACGTGGCCGTGGCCACCCGCGAAGGCATGCTGGTCAACCAACACCTCGGCGAGGCTCGCGAGTTCACCATCTTCGGCATCGATCCAGAAGACGAAGAAGAATTCATCCAAATCGAGACCCGCCCCGCCCCGGCTCCTGGCGGACGTGACAACCGCTGGGGAGCGCTCTCTGACAGCCTCAAGGATTGCCGCGCGATTCTCGTCAACGCAGCGGGCTCTTCGCCCAAAAATGCACTCACCAAAGCGGGCATTCAAGTCATCGAAATGGCCGGCATGATCGACGACGGACTCAGCCATATTTTCCACGCACAGCCCCTCGCGCCTTCGCTTAGACGGGAATTCAAATCCTGCGGCGCAGGCGTTAGCTGCGGTGGCGACGGCACCGGCTGCGGCTAACCGCGTAAAGGACTACGTCCCACGCGGCTCCCGAAACGAAAGGCAAACGTAGGGGCTTCACTTGTGAAGACCGCCGATCCTAAGCCAAAGCGCATCAACCTAATACAATAAAAAACCAGCAACACCACGGGCGTGACAAGTCGCGCCCCTACGAAAAGCAAACCAATCAGCCCCCATCATTCATCCCCCATCACTCATCATTCATCATTCATCCCCCATCACTCATCATTCATCATTCATCACTCATCACTCATCATTCATCATTCATCACTCATCACTCATCATTCATCATTCATCCATCCATGAACAAACCCGAACACCACCTATTCATCTGCGGCAGCGCCCGCGCCACTGGCGAGCTCAAGGGCGTCTGCTGCAACAAAGAATCCGTCGCCCTGCTCTCGTACACCCAAGGCGAAATCCAAGACCGCATGCTCAACGGCGTTGAGGTCTCCATGACCGGTTGTCTCAACATGTGCACCCGCGGCCCGGTCGTAATCGACTACCCGGGCGGTCACTTTTACGAGCACGCGACCGAAGAGTTGATCGACGAAATACTCGACTCGATTGAAGACGGCGAACTCTGCGAAACCAACCTCATCGCTGACTAGAACCATTGAATCAGGCCACGACCTGCATAAGATGCCATCCAAAGCTCCCTATTTAATCGACACGACACTACGCGACGGCGAACAAGCCGCTGGCGTCGTTTTCGCGCTCTCTGAAAAGCTCCAGATCGCGCGCGAGCTGGATGCACTCGGCTTACCCGAATTGGAAGTTGGAATTCCTGCGATGGGGGCCAGTGAACGCGCACACATCCGCATGATTGCCGCCAGCGGCCTACAATGTAAAATACTAACCTGGGGGCGCGCCACGGTCGAAGACTTACGCGCCGCCATGGGCTCCGGCGCCGACGGCTTTCATTTCTCACTTCCAGCCAGTGAACTGCATCAGCGCATCTGGAAAAAAGATGCCGCATGGGTGTTCAAAACAATGGAGTCCATCAGCCGTATCGCAGCGGATCATTTCGAGTATTTCACCATAGGTGCACAAGACGCCTCCCGCGCCGACAGTGAATTCTTGAAATTATTCATGCACGCGGCCCAAAGTTTCGGAGCAAAACGTATTCGATATGCAGATACAACAGGAAGATTAAATCCAATACAAACGTATCAAATAATTCAGAGCTTACGCACCTGCGCAGATATCGAAATCGAGTTTCACGGTCACAATGACCTTGGCATGGCCACCGCCAACAGCGTCACCGCCCTGCAGGCAGGCGCCGACTCCGCCAGCGTCACCGTCAACGGGCTCGGCGAACGCGCGGGCAATGCACCGCTGGAAGAGGTCGCCACCGCACTGCTGTGTGCGGCTCAAATCGACCTCGGCCTGGACATTAGCCGTCTGGCATCGCTCAGCGATCTGGTCGCGAAAGCCTCAAATCGTCGCCTCAAATGGGACAAGCCAGTAACGGGCAAAGGGAGCTTCACCCATGAGTCCGGCATCCATTGCAGCGGCCAGATGCAAGACAGTGCGAGTTATGAAGTCCTCAGCCCCGAAGCCATCGGGCACAAACGCCCCCCACATGTCATCGGCCGCCACTCCAGTTGCCGCGCATTAATCGAAGCAGCCAGCCAAATGGGTTGGACTCTGCTACAAAGCCAGGCCGAGCAATTACTGCCTCGCATCCGCGAAACTGCCACCCAACTGGGCCGCGCACTCAATGAGGATGAACTCTCACATTTTTTCAAACGCTCAATATAGGAAACAGAACATGAAACTGACAGTATTCTACGGAACAGAAACAGGCAACGCCAAGGGATTGGCCCAAAAAGTCGCCAAGAAAGGCGAAAAGAATGGAGTGGAGGTCGATGTCGTCGACCTAGCCACTTATGAAGCCGCAGCCCTCGAGAGTATCGATCACCCATTTGTCGTGATCATCTCCACCTGGGACGATGGTGCCCCACCGCCCAAGTGCGTTCCATTCTACGAAGCGCTTACCAGCACAGACATCAGCCTCGAAGGTAAACAATACACCGTGCTCGCTCTCGGTGACACCGAGTACCCGCTCTTCTGTGAGTGCGGTAAAAAAGTCGATGCCCGGCTCACTGAATTAGGTGCCACCGCAGTCCTCCCCCGCACCGACCTAGGCGCAGATTTCATGGTCAGCTACATCGGCTGGTCTAAGAAATTCTGGAAAACAATGGCCGGCGTCTACGGCATCAAAAAGTAGAAATAAAACGTAGGGGCGCGACTTGTCACGCCCGCGTATGCAAAGCCATCCGAGCCTAAGTCACCGAGCCGCCAATTCGGCCGAAGCGAAAAGCCAACAACCACTGCGGGCGTTCACAAGTGAAGCCCCTACATCTTTATGAAAAACGAATCAACAACACGCATCACACTCGATGCGAACGAAGCCGTCGCAAAGGTGGCTTACCGGATGAGTGAGCTCATCTCGATTTATCCAATCACTCCCTCCACTTCTATGGCCGAGCTCTGCGATGAGTGGTCTGCCGCAGGGCAAGTCAACCTTTGGGGCGAGCTGCCAAAAGTCATGCAACTCCAAAGTGAAGGCGGTGCCGCAGGCACACTTCACGGCACCGCTATGGGCGGCACGCTGAGCACCACCTTTACCGCCTCGCAAGGTCTATTGTTGATGATCCCGATCCTCTACAAACTGGCCGGTGAGCTGACGCCAAGTGTCTTCCACGTCTCAGCGCGCGCTATCGCGACCAACTCACTCTCCATCTTTGGAGATCATAGTGATGTCATGGCCTGTCGCCAAACAGGCGTGGCACAGTTGGTCTCCAACTCCGTGCAAGAAGCACAGGACATGGCCGCGATCGCACACGCCGCCAGTTTGGCCTCGCGCTTGCCCTTCATGCACTTTTTCGACGGCTTCCGCACTTCACACGAGATCAATTCGCTCGATCTGCTGCCCGACTCGGTGCTCAACAGTTTACTTGATCCGGATGCACTCGCAGGCTTCTACGGGCGTGCCCTCACGCCCGACAAGCCAACCGTACGTGGCACCGCTCAAAATCCAGACATCTATTTTCAGACCCGCGAAGCGGTCAATTCCTTCGTCAAAGCTACGCCGAAAATCGTGCAAGACTTGATGGATCAATTCGCGCTACTGACAGGGCGCAAATACAAGCTTTTTGAATACTACGGCCATCCAGAAGCCGAACAAGTCATCGTCATGATGGGCTCTGGGGTCGAAACCGCTGCAGAGACTGCGGAATATTTAAACGCCACCTCAGGCACAAAATACGGCGTGGTGGCCGTGCGCCTATACCGCCCCTTCTTTGCACACGCCTTCCACCAGGCGATGCCGCAAAGCGTGCGTTCCGTGGCAGTGCTGGACCGCACCAAAGAGCCCGGCTGCCTCGGGGAGCCGCTCTACCTCGATGTGTCACTGGCTTGCCGCAAAGGCAGTCGCTGCGTCAATGCCTGCCGTGAAGTCGACCCACTGGTTGTGGGTGGACGCTATGGTCTGGGCTCAAAGGAATTCACGCCTGCAATGGCCAAGGCCGTATTCGAAAATCTACTACAGGATCGCCCCAAGGATCACTTCACCGTCGGCATTCGTGATGACGTGACCGAGCTCTCACTCGATTACGATCCCAGCTTCACACTCAAGCAAGCCGGCACCACCGCCGCCATGTTCTTCGGCCTAGGATCGGACGGCACAGTGGGCGCCAACAAGAATACGATCAAGATCATCGGCGAAGCCACCGATCTAAATACGCAGGCCTACTTTGTTTACGATTCCAAGAAGTCCGGCGGCCTGACCACCTCGCACCTGCGCTTCGGCAAAGATCTGATTAAAGCACCTTACTTAATCGACGAAGCCAGCTTTATCGGTTGCCACCAACCGCAGTTTCTAGGACGTGTCGAGATGCTCGACTCGCTCAGCCAAGGGGGCACCTTCTTGATCAACAGCCCGTATGGCAAGGACGAGATCTGGCAACACTTACCACGTGAAGTGCAAGAGGGACTGATTGCAAAAGACGCCAAACTTTACGTGATAGATGCCTATAAGGTCGCAAGTGAAGTCGGCATGGGGCGTCGCACCAACACCATCATGCAGGTCTGTTTCTTTGCCCTGAGCGATGTGATCCCCACCAATCAAGCCATTGACTTGATCAAGAAGGCCATTGAAAAAACCTACGGCCGCAAAGGACCGAAAATTGTAGAAATGAACTGCGCTGCGGTCGACGCTGCGCTCGCCTATCTGGAACCCGTCGAACTGCCAGAGGCAGCCACTGCAGAGAGGGTGCCAGTGCAATGGGTGCCCGAAAAAGCGCCCGACTTCGTCAAGAACGTCACAGCGCGTCTACTGGCAGGGCAAGGTGACTTACTGCCCGTCAGCGCCTTCCCCGTCGACGGCGTCTGGCCGACAGGCACTTCACAGTATGAGAAGCGCAAGATCGCCGCAGAGATCCCTGTTTGGAATTCAGAGACCTGCACCCAGTGTAACAAGTGCGCGATGTTCTGTCCCCACGCTGCGATTCGCCCAGCCGTCTACGACAAGGACATACTCGATATGTCGCCAATACATTTCCCCTCAGCCGACTACAAAGCACCCGGCGGCGAGGGCAAAGCATTCACACTGCAAGTCTTCCCCGAAGACTGCACTGGCTGCAACGCCTGCGTCGAGCTCTGCCCCGCGCGTGATGCTGAAGGCAAACGTGCGATCGAAATGTCGCCGATCGATGCACTACTGGAAAAGGAAAAGAAGAATCTCAGCTTCTTTCAATCCTTGCCCGCACAAGAAATCGACGATGCCAAAATCACCGCGAAGAACTTGCCGCTGCGCAAGCCTCTCTTCGAATTCTCAGGTGCCTGCGCCGGTTGCACACAAACCCCCTATGTGCGCAGCCTGACGCAACTCTTTGGCGATCGCCTGCTAATGGCCAATGCGACAGGTTGCTCCTCTATCTACGGAGGTAACTTGCCCACCACGCCGTATTGCACTGCTGACGATGGCAAAGGCCCCGCTTGGGCCAATTCACTCTTCGAAGACAATGCTGAGTTCGGTCTGGGTCTGCACCTATCTGCCAAGCACCGCACGGAAAGTGCGCGCCTACTAGTAGAACGCAACAGCGAAGCACTTGGCGCTGAACTCGTCAGCTCGCTACTCAATGCAAGCAGTGCTTCGAAGCAGGACCAAAAGAAATCCATCAAACAAGCCAGAGCCAAGCTCCAAGGCATTCACTCACCAGAAGCGAAGCGCCTACTAGAGCAACTCGAATACATCGTGCCCAAGACCACTTGGATCGTGGGCGGAGATGGATGGGCCTACGACATCGGCTTTGGCGGGCTCGACCATGTGCTCGCCTCAGGGGAAAATGTCAACGTGCTGGTGCTCGACACTGAGGTGTATTCCAATACCGGCGGCCAAGCCAGTAAGTCCACCCCGATCGGTGCCACTGCGAAGTTCGCAGCCGCGGGCAAAGCGATCCCGAAAAAAGACCTCGGTCAAATCGCGATGAGCTACGGCGGCATTTATGTGGCACAGATCGCACTCGGCGCCAATGAACAACAAGCCATCGAAGTCATCCGCGAAGCCGAAGCTTACGACGGTCCTTCACTCATACTCGCCTACGGCCCATGTCTCGCCCATGGCATCGACCTCGCGCTGGGACCCGACCGGCAAAAGGCTGCGGTGGAGAGTGGCTACTGGCCAATCTATCGTTTCGATCCCAGCAAGACGGGCACCGACGTGCCTGCCTTCCGGCTCGAATCCTTTGAGCCCTCGCTCTCAGTTGAGGAGTTCATGCGCAAAGAGAACCGCTTCCGCGTATTAGAACGCGCCAATCCGGAGCGTGCCGCCAGCCTATTCAAACTCGCGCAAGAGCGCATTGATGCCCGCTGGAGTCGACTTGAGAAACTCGCTGCAGTCGGCGGTGAAGACGAAGAGGAGGATGAGGACGGCTGGGGCTGATAAAAAACGTAGGGGCGCGACTTGTTACAATGCCATTGCATATTAAAAATATGATAAGCCAGCAACAATATCTGTACTTTGAATGAAAAGGATCTAATAAGTTTTGGATGGCTGAAACATC
>NZ_JARXHW010000290.1:0-339 GCF_031127805.1 Thalassobacterium maritimum
CGCAGTGGTCTTTGCCCGAAGTGCTTTGGCTATGTTCACTTTCCAGTCGGCACCCTTGCGGTCTGCTTTCAGATTATCTTCGGTTTTACCGAGACCGGCCATACTCTCGACCACCAGCCCGTCCCACATCGCTTCGTTTAGCTTCTTTAATTCACTCCCTTCCCAGACCACGTCCGGGTGGCGTTCCCGCAGGTCTTTTTCCGAAGCCTTCCGTGCTTCCTTTTCACCAAGAAACCAACCGCGACAATAGCGTTTCATCAGCTCGTCCCCTCGGCGTGGGTCACCCTCCTCCCTGAGTTCAAGATAATTGGCGTAACGGCGCATCCCGCCCAAACTATC
>NZ_JARXHW010000291.1:0-337 GCF_031127805.1 Thalassobacterium maritimum
ACAATCGCAGCGGTTGGAGCTTTTTTTTACCGTGGTGCACACGCACAATATCCCGGAGGCGGTCATGGATCGCCTCCCAAACGCCTTCGTGTTTCCACTTTGAGAAGTAGTGGTAGCAGATACGCCAAGGTGGAAGGTCGTGGGGAAGCATCCTCCATGCGCATCCGCTGCGCACCAAGTAGAAAATCGCATTGACGATGTCGCGCTTCGAATAGCGCGGCGGCCGGCCCAAAATTGAACCACCGGGAATGAGTGGCTCAAGTAGTGCCCATTCTTTGTCTGTCAGATCGCTTGGGTAGTTTTCTCGCATCCAAACTATATGCGAGATTCGAGCACT
>NZ_JARXHW010000292.1:0-335 GCF_031127805.1 Thalassobacterium maritimum
GGCACTGGAATGCGCCTGGCGGAAGCGACGAACCTGCGTGCCCGTCACATTGACAGCGACCGAATGCAGATCCGGGTTGAAGCGGGCAAAGGCAATAAAGATCGCTACACCGTGCTTTCGCCGGCATTACTCACGCAGCTGCGCAAGCACTGGAAGCGCCACGGTTGCACCGACTGGCTGTTTCCCTCGAAGAAAGGCTATGGCCCTGCCTGCACGGCGACCGGACAATACGCCTACAACACGGCCGCCAAGCGTGCCGGGATCACGAAAAAGGGCGGCATCCACCTACTGCGCCACAGCTTTGCCACACATTTGCTCGAAGGCGGCATGAACTT
>NZ_JARXHW010000293.1:0-335 GCF_031127805.1 Thalassobacterium maritimum
AAGTTCATGCCGCCTTCGAGCAAATGTGTGGCAAAGCTGTGGCGCAGTAGGTGGATGCCGCCCTTTTTCGTGATCCCGGCACGCTTGGCGGCCGTTTTGTAGGCGTATTGTCCGGTCGCCGTGCAGGCAGGGCCATAGCCTTTCTTCGAGGGAAACAGCCAGTCGTTACAGCCGTGGCGCTTCCAGTGCTTGCGCAGCTCCGTGAGTAATGCCGGCGAAAGCACGGTGTAGCGATCTTTGTTGCCTTTGCCCGCTTCAACCCGGATCTGCATTCGGTCGCTGTCAATGTGACGGGCACGCAGGTTCGTCGCTTCCGCCAGGCGCATTCCAGTGCC
>NZ_JARXHW010000294.1:0-333 GCF_031127805.1 Thalassobacterium maritimum
ATTGTAGTAACACTCGATATACTCGAAGGCGTTGGCCCTGAGGGCCTCTAGGTCGGCAAAGACATACTTGCCCACCGATGAGGTTTTGTAGCGTCCGTAAAAGGACTCCATGGCGGCATTGTCGTAGCAATTCCCCTTGGCGCTCATACTCTGCTTTATGCCGAGTTCTTTTATGAGCTTTCGATGCTTCTCACTGGCGTAGGTGCTGCCGCGATCACTGTGTAAGATTAGATCTTCATTGAGGAACCCTTGACGCGTCTGAGAGGCCTTGTAGAGCGCCTTGCGCACAAGATCGGCGTCATTGTGCTCGGAGACCTCCCAGCCCACGATACG
>NZ_JARXHW010000295.1:0-332 GCF_031127805.1 Thalassobacterium maritimum
CCTTCGGCGGGACTGACAGCGGCCATACGGGTCCCTCCTTCGCCAAGGCTACGGCGGACATGCCGTAGCACGGCGATTCCAAAGAAACAGTGACCAGAGATCAGACTCGCGCCTTATCTCCGTATTTAAAACGCACCCAAAGATCCCGCATTGAAGGGACTCCTTGTTCTTCTTTGGTTCGGCCCTTCGACCGCCACACCTTACCGCACTCTTCACCGGACGGTCACCCGTCGGCGGCTACTCACGGGTTCCGACAAGATTACTATGCCCTTCCTCCGTCGCCTACAGCTATGGAGGACAGGCGGCTGATTGAAGCAAGTCTCCTCAAAGAC
>NZ_JARXHW010000296.1:0-326 GCF_031127805.1 Thalassobacterium maritimum
GTTCATTTCTTAGATTTAGTTTGATTGGTTCAGGATGGTTAGAATCTGGATTCTTTCAATCGTCTTATCTGGATTTTTTAACCGCAGATGGACGCTGATGAACGCGGATCAAGATTCTTAAATCTGCGTATATTAGCGTGAATCTGCGGTTCTAAATTCAGTTCACTTTTCTGTATATCGTCAAGGGTAGGCATGGAGTGGAGGCGAAGCCGTAACGGAATTGACCTATCCCGCCTGGGTATGCCCGGCATGTTGATAACCTTATATGGTGAAAGTCCATTGTGAAAGACCTGAATAACAAATCAATCACTAGAGAAGCACAAGTG
>NZ_JARXHW010000297.1:0-326 GCF_031127805.1 Thalassobacterium maritimum
ATGCTCGACTCATCTAACATGGCCCAGTCTTGTAAGAAACTGCGGCCACTGCGTTCGTCATTGATCGAACGGTTCACTCCCATTCGAATCCATTGCCAGTCATCCAGCTCGGGACACTCCCGAGTGTGCGAACAGTGACTCAAAGACTCCCGCGCAGGAGCCAGAAAACATTCGGTAAGCGACTTATAATCATTAGGTTGCTGCATAGGACCAATTTTTCGGGGCACCCTCAAAGTCAAGCTTTAAGCACCCTGAGACCGCATTATTATGCGTTTTAAGCAGATTTAATGTCAAAGTCAGTTCCGCAAAATCGACCTCAGTCACCT
>NZ_JARXHW010000298.1:0-326 GCF_031127805.1 Thalassobacterium maritimum
ATGCTCGACTCATCTAACATGGCCCAGTCTTGTAAGAAACTGCGGCCACTGCGTTCGTCATTGATCGAACGGTTCACTCCCATTCGAATCCATTGTCAGTCATCCAGCTCGGGACACTCCCGAGTGTGCGAACAGTGACTCAAAGACTCCCGAGCAGGAGCCAGAAAACATTCGGTAAGCGACTTATAATCATTAGGTTGCTGCATAGGACCAATGTTTCGGGGCACCCTTAAAGTCAAGCTTTAAGCACCCTGAGACCGCATTATTATGCGTTTTAAGCAGATTTAATGTCAAAGTCAGTTCCGCAAAATCGACCTCAGTCACCT
>NZ_JARXHW010000299.1:0-326 GCF_031127805.1 Thalassobacterium maritimum
AGTCGTCAGCATAGCGTTGATACACCACTTGTCCGCTACAACGTTTCTTCACCACTTTTTCGACCCATAGATCGAGCGCGTAGTGCAGATAGATGTTTGCCAGAACTGGCGAGACGATCCCGCCTTGTGGTGTCCCTGTGGTTGGGTTGAGCACCGAGCCATCTTCCTCCAGTATGCCTGCACGCAACCATTTACGTATCAGCCGTATGAAGTGACTATCTGCAATGCGCTCTTCCAACATCCGAATCAACCATTGATGATCCATGTGATCGAAGAAGCCTTTAATATCGGCTTCCACAATCCAATGCACCCGACTGAAGAACAGC
>NZ_JARXHW010000029.1:0-64743 GCF_031127805.1 Thalassobacterium maritimum
GCGCCCGGTCTTGTCGGCGCAAGCGCCTCGGAACAAGTCTCGTCTATCCCGCCATTTGGCGGCGAATCTCTTTGGAGGTTCGCCGCTTTTTTGTGCGACCTTTTTGTGCGACCACTTGGCACAACAGCTATGCCCGACAACTTAATATACTGATTGCTAGAACGCTCTCAGCCTAAGGAGCCTCGCCTTCGAAACTGCAAAGGTGTCATCTGGGTTCGTTTTTTAAACCAGCTATTAAAGTGAGCCGGCGAGGAAAAGCCCAATGAATAGGCGATCGCCTTCATGCTATCATGATCCACTAAAAGTGCATCTTGTGCAGTCTGCAATTTACGCGCATCAATATGCTGAAAGACCGTGCGCGCTGTCTCGGCCACCATCAAGCGCTCGAGATGTGTCAGGCTTAAAGAGACTTGCTTGGCGATGCTAGCACTAGTTACGGACTTCCCTAAGTCAGGAACTTCAGCTGCATTGATAATTTCCAAAGCTTGCGCCACCTGTGGCGCGCCTTCGTTCATTGCGTAAGGATGCACGCCCTTTGCATGTAGGACAGCCGTAAGCTCCAACAAAAAAGAACGTAGTGCATTTTGCGTAAGCATATACTCACGCATGTCTAAAACTTGCTGCGAGCGAAGAAAGCCCGCAGCCACATGACGCTCCATTAGCGGGAGCACTTTCCGCGCCTCCGTTTCAAGCCCTGGTGCGTCCGCCGCGTCAAAGATCAAAGGCAGTCCCGCATCGTAGAGCGCTTGCCCCGTAGGCAATTGAAAACGATAAACGATCGAGAGTAGCTCGCAATCCGAACTAAATTGCTGCCGCCGTTGCCCTTGCTTAAAAATGAGCCACTGCCCCGGCTTCGCCAGTTGCTCGGCCTGGGTGTCGGTCCCCACCTTTGCCCAGCCTTTGATGACGAGTGCCGCACTTTGAAAGTGATAATCCATCAGGTCGATCGCTTGCGGTAAATTCCCCTGCTGCTGATAAGCCCAAAGCAACTGTATACGCAGACTACTCCACTGCTCTAGCCTGTATTCGGGATAAGGGTTGAATTTAGAAATGTTCACAATTTGATATAAAATGTGTAATATTAGATAGGCTGTCCATTTGATTTTTGAAGGGCGACAGTCAATCCTGCTGGAATGAATTCTCGACTCGATTCCCAAGAACTTAAGACAGATGTATGCGTCGTTGGTGGCGGCATGACCGGATTGATCGCTGCGGTCGCTGCAGCGAGGCGTGGCGCTAAAGTCGTGCTAATCCACGATCGACCGGTCTTGGGAGGCAATGCTTCCTCCGAAGTGCGCATGTGGATTTGCGGCGCTCACGGTCATCACCGCAAAGAGACCGGCATCTTGGAAGAAATTCAATTGCTTAACCTCAAGCGCAACCCCGATGGCAACTATTCCACCTGGGACTCGGTGCTGCTAGAATTTGCAAAGATGACGCCGGGGCTAACAACCTTACTTAATTGCACCTGTAATGATTTAACGATGGAGGGCGATCGCATCACCGGCGTCAACGCGTGGCAATTGACCACTCAGACTTGGCACAGCATATCAGCCGATTTATTTATCGATTGCTCCGGCGATTCAATTCTAGCTCCCTTATCGGGCGCTGAAGTGCGCTGGGGGCGCGAGAGTCGCGAAGAAACTGGTGAGCCCATAGCCCCCTTGAAGTCGGATCTAAAGACGATGGGCAATACCATCCTGCTGCAGTTGGAAGAAACGAGCGAGCCGCAAGACTTCACACCGCCTGAATGGGCCTATGTCTTTGATGAAGAATCCAACCTCCCCTCACGCGTGGCAAGTGGATTTGGCCACAATTTCTGGTGGTTGGAAATCGGAGGTCTGAAAAATACGATTACTGACTCAGAAGACATCTACGACGAGCTGGTTAAAGCAGCATGGGGCATTTGGGATTACATGAAAAATCGCGGACCGCAGGCAGAGAAGCTACGTAACTGGCGCTTATGCTGGCTTGGATCGCTTCCGGGCAAACGAGAGAACCGTCGCTATATGGGCCCACACATTCTCACGCAAATGGATGTCGAATCAGAAGGTAAATTTGACGACATCGTCGCATACGGCGGCTGGAGTATGGACGATCATCACCCAGCCGGATTGTATTATCCTGGTAGCGCAACCATCTTCCACCCGGCCCCTTCGCCTTACGGAATTCCATTCCGCTGCTTGTATTCAAATAACATTACAAATCTTTTCTGCGCAGGACGGAATATTTCAGCCACACATGCCGCCTTATCTTCCACCCGTGTCATGGGCACTTGCTCGCTATTGGGGCAAGCTGTAGGCACTGCAGCTGCACTCTGCGTGGAACAGCAATGTTTACCAGCAGAGATGAGCAGTCAAAAAATACAAACACTACAAGCACGTCTAATGGAAGACGATTGCTGGTTGCCAGGCAAGACTCGTCCACTAAGTAAGCTCATGCAAGCGGCACAAGTCAGTGGCTCCAACGGCGAAGCGATAGACGCCCTACTCGACGGCCACGAGCGAGAAACCGACAAAATGCCACACACTTGGACGGCCCCCATCGGAACATCCATCGAGCTGAAATGGGAATCACCCCAGCAAGTGGAATGCCTGCGCCTAATCTTCGACAGCAACTTAAATGATGATAAGCGCATGCCTTGTCGCTACGGATTGAACGATAAAGCCATGCAGGTGCCTGCGACAATGGTGCGTTCTTTCACGGTAGAAATCCAATCAGAACAAGGTGACTGGGTGGAACTGACTACAGTTAAAGACAACCGACGCCGACTCTACATCTTACCTGTGGAACAAAGCGTAACGGCCATTCGCTGGACGGGCCAAAGCACCTGGGGCGCCAGCGAGTTGCGCGTCTACAGCCTAGAAGCTTCCGCCACAGCAATACCGCTTTCGAAAAATCCTCCCGCTGGCAAGCGCTGGGCCGATATCATTGCCGAAATGCCCGCCGAAGATCTCGCCGAACCCGATCACGGCCTAGAGCATAAAGGCCACGGCTCATCGAGAGTGGGCGCATAGTATCATCGAAATGTGCGCGGGTGACGAATCGCAAGAAACAAGGCAACCCCCATCCGGGCAGATTATGATCATGCCATAGGCATCCGCCAACTCATCTACTTTCGCAGCTTGGTTCCAGCCTGCATGTGAGCCACCGGCTCCATGCAGTAGATCAGTAACAGGGAAAGATTGATCTCCGTCAGAATACGCATCTGGAAAATAATCGTCGCAGGAATCGACTTCCCCGAATTAAAGGCAAAGGAACCCGCACAGCATTAAGCTCTGTTCTGAGAACCGGGCTTCGACTAATCCACCGTGCCGTCGTCCTCAGCATCGCGCTGAATGGTCGACAGGCGGGCAAACATCGCCTTCAAATCAAAATAGCCGCCGATCAGGAACCAAATTGTGGTGAGGGTCCCCGTCACCCCGGTCAGGATGAGATTAATGAGCCACCAATTCGCCCACCAACGATCCGGCCATTTGTAAAAGAGTTGCCAGACACAAATACTGATGAAGCTGAAGAAAAAGAAGGCGACCCAGCCTAATTTTAAATAGTAAATAATGCGGTCGCCGCGTGTGAATTCAGCGCCGGGCAAGAGTCCGCGCCAACCGGTTTGCACGGGTGCAAAGTGGTCGGCCCCCTCGGGAGCCTTCACCTGATAGGCGCCGCGATGGAGTAGTTTGTCCATGTCTAGTTGTGGGTCCGGCGAGAGCAGGCTCACGACCACGTAGGTAAGCGTCGCAGAGAGTGAGGCGATGAAGGCCATGTGCACTCCATTCAACCAGAACTTTTCTGGCAGTGCCTGTATCCACTCGCTGGCGGGAAAAGCATTCTGCAAAGCCGGCACGGCATTGGGCCAGATAATGTTAATCGTGAGAATGCCACCGACCGCGAGAAAGGATCCTACAATCATGGAGGCCCATGCCCCGGATGTGGTCCCGCGTTTCCAGTAGAGCCCACCGATCAGAACCGCTCCCGCGCCACCGGTAAAGATCGCTCCTGTGGCTTGGAAATACATGAGTATATACTCCTTGAGCGGAAAGATCATGCTAAAACACCAGGTAAAAGCCGCCACTCCGAAAATCGACCAGCGCAACCAACGCAAGTGAGTTTCTGGAGTCAATCGATCCTCGTGCCCGCGCAGTTGGCGAATCGGAAATAATACGTCTTGCACGAAAATACTCCCCCATGAGTGGAGGTACGTCGTATCTGTGCCCAATGAAGCCATGATCATAACAACGGCCAACAGGCCCATCACCCCGATCGGCAGGATCTGCGACATGGCAACCGTCGTGGTCATTTGCTTGGCCATTTGAGGATCTCCAATGGCATCCAAAGTCGCCTGCGTGGCTTGGGTGGCCGCTTCATGCACCGGAGCGTTCATCAGCACATAGGCGCAAATGGCTGCAAGCGGAATCAGCAAATAGGTAACCCCACTGCGAAACTGAGCGAGAATGCCTGCCATCTTTGCTTCGTGTGGACTGGTGGCAGAGGCATTGTAGCCCTGACTCCCCTGCCAGACCATATAGTTATAGACCGTGAGGAACATTAGAATCAAAAAGAATAAGGGGTTGAAGTCTGGCAGCGATCCGGTATCGAAGGGGTTTAATTTCGACGCCCCTGGCGGTGCCTGCATCAGAGTCTCCACAATAGTGCTCCACGGGAACATGTAGAGCATCACTCCCAGCAGCACAAGAAAGGCGATATTACTGATCTGCCCCTGAATAAAATCTGTGACCATCACCGAGATCTGGCCTCCGCTCAAAGTCACAAATAAGGCCGAAATCAAAATCACAGCCATCACCACGCCGAGGGTGAGATTCAGCTCAATCCCCGTGCCTGGCAGCGTCCACATGTGCACGGGCAAACCTAAGAAATAGATAAAAAACCGAGCCGTCACGGCGGGAAAGATCCCGTAATTCAAGACACCGCTAACCCAGCACAGTGCCCCGGAAAAGACGCGAAAGCGGCGACTGTAGCGCATCTCTAAAAACTGAGCTAAAGTCATCGCCCGTGTCTCGCGGTAACGATAGATGATCCAGCCAGAGAGTGCCATCAGCAAGCCGAGCGGTGCCAACATTTGCCCCCAGAACAAGGCTGTGAAGCCCGCCTGATAAAACTTTTCCCAAGTCGCTACGATTGAAATAGCTCCCATACCTGCCGAGCCTGAAGCGACCGTCAACAGGTAGCGACCGGCACAACGATTTGCCGACAGGAAGTCCGCCACACTTCGCGTATAACGCTGCGAGTAGATGGCAAAACCGATTATAACCGCGAGAATGACTCCGATAATGCCGAGGTCCACTGGATGGAGGTTGGAGAGAGCTAGTGGGAACATGGTGTTTGTTTAAATCGCTTACAATTGAGCGCGTAGTGAATAAAATAGAAGATGTTGGCGAGGGGCCCCTCGCATAGAACCCTGCATCAGCGCTAAGGCTGTGACGAGGCAGCAAAATGGTCTGCCAGCTCCTGCGACAATGGCGGAACCTCGACGGGGCGAGATCCATTACGTAAGGACTCCGTCGCCTTGCAACCAGCGGCCACACTATAGCGAGCCGACACTGGTGAGGTAATGGTGGGACCGCCCTCATCACGCAGACAGCGAATGAACTCGGCAATGATCTTGGGGTCTGCCCCACCATGCGAGCCCGCTTCCTCAGGAATCACGAACTCGGCATCGCCCTCTGCTTGGTAGTTGTGGCGCTTGTTCCACAGCTTAACCACGCAGTCTCCCGACATGTCTCCAAAATTCTCAATGCGCCCCTCGGTACCAATGATGGTGTAATTGCGCCAAGCATCTGGCGTGTAATGACATTGCTGATACGTCGCAAGAACGCCATTGTCCAAGCGCATCAACATCATATTGATGTCCTCAACATCAATCACAGGATTCAGCCCTTTCTGTGATAGAGGAGGCCAGTTTTCCATATGCCAGTATGCATCGCCCTTTTCCTCAGGTGCATGCCGATCAGTGATCTGATCATACAGAGACAAGTCACCCATGGCGGTGATGGTTTGCGTATAGCCGCCACAGAGCCAATGCAAAATATCGATATCATGTGCCCCTTTTTGCAACAGTAGGCTCGTCGTCCGACGGCGCTCGGCGTGCCAGTCTTTAAAATAGGCATCACCACCATACGAAATGAAATGTCGACACCAGGCGGTCTTGACCTGGCCGATCGCACCAGAGTCGATCAACTCTTTCATCTTCCGCATGACTGCGAAGTGGCGCAAATTGTGGCCGACGTAGAGTTTGACCTTGTTGGCGCGCGCAGTCTCAAGGATTCGGTCGCAGCCCTCGATTGTGATCGCCATGGGCTTCTCCAAGTAGACGCTCTTGCCTGCCTCCAGAGCATCGATGGCTTGCGCCTCGTGCATATCATCAGGCGTGGAAATCATCACAGCATCGATATCGGGTCGAGCGAGCAATTCGTGATAATCCAGAGTCAGGTCGATGTCGTGCCCTAAGGTTTCCTGAAAGGTTTTCAGCGCCGCCGCATCGGTATCGGCGGCGGCGGTCAGGTATACATGGTTTTCAGGCTGATGTATATATTGAGCAAACGCACCGCGCCTACCCGCGCCGATCAAGCCGAGTCTCAATTCTTTTGGGTCATTCATTATAATTTCTTCTGGTTAGCCGAGGATGGCCTTGGAGTTGTGCCCACGCCATTCGACGGATCTTGAAATAGCAGGATTCCGTAGTGGTCGTGGTCGTGGAAAGCGGTGCGCGGGAGTCGTGGCGCGGAGGACAGTTCGGGAGCAGGCAAAATACGCGCATAATTGTAGCGGGCAGCCAACACACGGTATCCGGACCGAGGATCGAATGCGTGGCCTTGCACGGTGAGCTCCCGTAGCGGAATGGCAATTTCCACCGTCCAGCCTTGATCCTGATCGCTCCACTCATTCAGCGTGCCCTCGACCCTGGCCCCGGTCTCAAGCGCTAGCTGATAATCAAAATTACTGGGTAAGCCAGCACGGCCACGACTGGGAAAGAAGAATGCGCTGTGGCGACTGCGCGGAGTCGCGTGGAATTCCCAATACCATGATGCGCCGACAGGTTTTAGGAAAAGTTCCGCAACATCGCCGGTCCTTTGCTGCTGCAGTTGGTCCGCATCGCCCTCTTCAATCACATCTGAATCTTGAAATTCAAATGCGGCATAGAGGCACTCAGCGTCCCAAGCCAGCCGCACAGTACCAGCTTCAGTCGGCGGCCTGGCGGCTGGACTGTCAGCGAGGGAAAAGCTAAGTGGGTAAGCCTGCGCGTGCGCCCAAACCGATTCTTGCAGCTGACCATCCATTCTCATGCTTTCACTGGTCCAATACGCGAGCAGTGTAGGCGGCACAGGCACAGGCACCGAGGCGATGTCTGCAGTGTGACAACCTCCAAGCGTCAACAGCACAGGCGCCGCCCACAGCAGCAAAACGCGATGGAGCGCGCCATCGGCAAAGGGGCTTCTAACAGACTGCTTACTTGCTTCGCCCATTTTAAGCTTCGGTGCCAGCTGATTGCAAAAAGCCGGGAGCAGGCTCGGGGTAGACGCGGATTTCGCACAGTCTCGCATGGTCTAGGCCGTGTGTTGCCAGCACAGTCAGACGCAAACGTGAGCTGCTCACGACTTCCTCTGCAGTATGGCAGCGACGGCGTAGGTAATTCCCCTCCACCTCCGCAAAGGTCTGCCAAACTCCATCGCGCTCCACTTCGATCTTGTAGGCGGCGACGGTCTCTTCTTGTGGCTGCCCCCACTGCATAAGGTTGGTATAGCCACCGCTCATACTGAGTGTCAGCACACGGTGCAGTCCAGTGTCGAAGATCAGCTGCACTTCGCCGATATTGACTGCGTGTTCCCAGCTTAGTTCGAGAGATGCGGGCAAACCTTTGGCGGGATCACTCATCCAGCGGTGTACGCCGGATCGCATACGCTGGGGCGCAACGCCCTTAGGCCCGTGAGTGGCGCGAGTCTGCCCCGATAGCACATTCTCCGCCTTGCCCTCTGGCTGTTCGCTACTGGCCGAAAGCTTTGCACTGCGAGCAAGGTCGCGTGGATCGTCATTCAATGGATCGATCAAATAGGCATCCTCACGTAACAACTCCTGCTGGATCGCGCGCATCGCTACCGTATTTTGAGGCAAGGTGTTGGGCTGCTGATTTTGCTGCACCGCATACGCTGCGGCCACGCCGACCCCCTGCCCCATTACAGCGCAGGTCGCCATCACTCGCGTAGCGGCAAAGCCTAGGTGTGTGGCCGAAATGTTACGGCCTGCGAACATCAAATTCGGGACATTGCAACTGACACAGGCGCTGAGTGGAATATCAAACAAATATGGCACCTCGTGCTGAACCGCAGGTCGCTCGTCGATCGCATCGGTGCCTTCCGGAGGATGCGTATCGATGGGCCAACCTCCATAAGCGATGGCATCTGAAAAGGCACTGCCAGCCATCACATCAAGTTCAGTAATAGTGTGTAAGCCCTTAAAGCGCCGGCTTTCCCGTTTGCCGGGAACAAAGCCGAACCAGTCTAGAGCCCAATGACTGGCGCCATGAGAATCTGGATTTGGATAATTGGGATCGGTGGGATCTCCATTCTTCACGTGATCCCACGCACCCATCAGGATGGCCAGTAGCTTGTCGCGAATCATTTCGTTATCCTTGATGGTGTCGAAGCAGCCGCCCCATTCGATCCACCAGTAGCCGTAATCGAAACCACAATCAGTATCCCCCGCGGCGGCGTGATTTCTCAAATGCAACTCGCGCTCGGTGAAACGCTTTGCCCAAGATGGAGCGGTAAAGGGCATCGGCTTATCATGCTTGCGAGCCTGAAAGAGCAGTGAGGAACCTAGCCGCTTATCGTCGTGTGCATCTTGCGCCATCGACTCGCCAAACTCTGCTTTGGATTCGCGGCCTTCACGAAATTCAGCACCCGCCTCCAAGCCAAGACGCCCGTCGCCGGTGCAATCAATAAATACTTTGGCATGTATCTGAAAGATATCTTCTGTGCTCTGGCGCTCTGCCGTGACGGAACGAATGACACCCGACTCGACCTGCGCGGCAGTGACGCAGGTATTGAGCATCAATGTCAGATTAGGCTCCCGCTGGCACATATCGAACAGTATGAAATCCATCATGGAAGCTGAGCGCTGTGGATTATGGATGGCATTTTCCAAGCGAATTTCTTCGATGATCCCCCCCTCGCGCGTCTCGGTGGCTAGGGCACTGCCACGCTTGCCCGAACCATCGGCACCGACAATATGCATACGGATCTCGCTCGATGCGTTACCGCCCAGCACTGGACGATCCTGGCAAAGTATCACCTTGGCTCCATTTCTTGCCGCAGCAATCGCGGCGGGCACTCCAGCAGGGCCACCGCCTGCCACGCAGACATCACAGTTTAGCAGGCTCGAGGTCGTTTCAATAGTTGTCATAATTCTTCAGTCTTTAAGCGGGCTTTGATGGTATCAGCTTCGGTCCGCAATGCCGTCGCCCAAGTTCGGTAGTAAGAGTCAATAAAGGGAGCACACACGAGCCCCTTTAAAAGTTCTGGGAGTTGCTCACTGTGTGCCTCGGTACGCTGGACCAAATCTAGAAAAAAGTCCCATAAGATCCGGTTTGTTCCAGCGGAAGGTAGGCCGGGGGCAACCTGCATGCCGGCCAATTGCTCCTTGAGCTGTCGGGCGGCCAACCAGGCCTCTTCACGCATTGCATCCGCAGACTCAAAGTGCTGACGTAAGCGTTGCGAGCGCTCCAATTCTCCCACATCCTGCAACAGTTGATCACAAGTTTCCCAACCGTTTTCAGACCAGCTCCCATTATAGAAGATCAGACTGGCCATGGCGAGTTCAGGCAGACAGGCATCGATGGCTTCCACTTGCACGCGACCGCTGGCATAGCGCGACCATCCAGTGGCAATTAGCCCCTTAAAACTGTAGGGTTCTGCGACGTCCATCCAGCCGACATGATTGAGCAAGCGGGCTTGCTGATTGGGCAGATCGCGAAAGGGCCCATCGGCACCTTTATACGCGGAAGCCCCCCAAATCGGAATACCCGCGGCACGCAAATGATCCAGCACCGGGGTTCGATGATGATGTGTTCCCATAGCAGGTGTGCCACGATAGCCCCAAACGACGAGATCCGCCTGTGCTCCAATCTGCTGTAGCGACTCAATGGGCCAGTCCATCATCATATCATGCCACAGGAGTGGACGAACCTCACGGCCACGCAGGGCGTCTAGTATCGGTTGAACATGCTGCAGATACAGACTGTTCTTACCGTGTTCCGCGATATACTTTTTAGAATCGGGATGGGTACCAAAAGACCAAGCCTCATCGCCTCCCAAATGGAAATGCTTCACACCTGGCATCAGCGATAACACCTCATCCAGCATGCGTATAATCAGATCCGCCGAACCAGGATGCAAGGGGTTCAAGGTATCTGCAAAGTCCGGGGACTCCGCGAGGTGCTGGTGAGCTTCATGTTGCAGCACGAACTCAAGATGCCCCAGGCATTGAACCAATGGAATCAACTCAATGCCGAGTTCTCCACAGCGTGCCACAAACAATTTAACTTGCTCGCGCGTATAGTGAGAAGGATTTCTCAAGCTGGGATCAAATGACCACGGGAACATGTCTTCCCACTCGACAACCAACATGTTGAAGCGCATCTGAGCAAACACTTCCACCAAGTCCATGAGGCGCTCAAAAGTCGGCGGCAGCCCCTTCAGGTCTAAGTGCACACCCCGTCGATCGACCGCAGGTGTCTGCGTCGAATAAACAGTATGTAATGGCGTGTTCATATGAGCTGCCGGAATGGGCGCTTCTATCAAATCAGTTGGCATACGCTTCGATCTCCTGCACCGTAATTTTGTCCCATGAACGGGCACCTGCAGAATGGATCAGGAGTCGGACTGCATCTGTCGTCTGTGGCGTGAATGGGGCCACCATAGGCGTGTTAGCCGGCTTCTCTCCCCTGGCCACAGTTTTCCACTCGCTGCCATCCTGGATCTGCACCTCATAGCTCCTAGCATTGCTGACTGCTACAATGCGCCCCACCTCTGTCGCGGTCGGGAAGTTGATCTGTATCCAAGCCGGATTCTTATCCTGATTGGCCTGCCACCAGCGCCCATCATAGCCATCATTGAGACGCTTCGGATAGGCACCGTATTCAAGATGTGGTGACGTTTCGACTACAGCACCACGACCTCGGAAGGCCAGGTTCGCAGGCTTATCCAGCTTTGCAACAGCTTCGTCGATGCGTCGTTGCACCGCGGTGACTGTTTGACCATATGCATACTGTGGATCGGTCGTATAGATATGCGAGGCATAGCCGTCGAATGTATCGCGCCATTTACCATTGCCCACCCGCAGGTCGCGTTCCTCAGATACCAGCTGCATCGGCCCGGTGCCTAAAGATGGGAGATAAAAGTTCACCTGTCCCATAGGCTCTGGGCTGGTATTTACGACAAAGACAAAAATGTGCTGCCCCACCCGACGAACGGCGCTATGGAGATGCGAAGTATCGTCCGCGCTCACCTGCAGTTCTTCTTCGATGTCGGCAGAGAGTATCGCATCCTTTAACAAACGCGCCTCGCGGGCAAGGAAGGGCATGCCAAGCTCCAGGTTCTTATCATTCAGCTGGCGTCCATAAATCCACCACATGAAGCCTTTCGCACCGCTCACAATACTTTGCACTTGCTGGTTACGAAGTTCGAGAAAATTGGGTGCACGCGCCGCTGGTGTTTGCGCATCCCATTCGAATGCCTGTGGTGTAATCCAGAGAGCCTGACGTCCGGCAGCGGCACGAGCGGCCTCTTTTAGATGCTTGCCAACCTTCACAATACCGGAGATCGGCCCCATGTTTTCACGGAAGGAAGGATACGGATCGGGCATAATAATGTCAGCCGAGCTTGCGTAGCGGTCAATGGCATCGAACTGCATATTCAAAATAATGCAGGGATGATAGGGATCCTCCTCCTGAATAATTTCATAGGCACGGTTCAATCGCTCGGGAAGCACTGGTACGAACTCCGGCTCATCGTAAATATAGTAGGCCATGAGTGCTTTGTGATCACGCAGGCGGCGCACATATTGTCGCAGTTGCTCCTCTTCTGATAAAGACAGAGGCTTTTTCTGATTTTTACGATACAAAGCGGCCGGCCAAGGGTCTGCCAGGCAGACTACGCCCTCCTCTGCCATGCGGTCCATAAACGCTAAAGTTTTCTCAATCCCCTGATTGGGCAGGTGATACACATGCACAGCATTCACGCCCTCGGTGGCAGGATCTGCAGCGGTCTTCCAGCCAAACCAACCATAGGGAAGGAAGGGTTCGCCATTGCGACGAAGCACTTTGTTGGCATCAATCCGCCATTCATCATAAGGTGCGCGAGGTAGACTGCGGATCGTCTCTTCTGTTTCCCACTGGGTGCCATCTGCTTTCTCCACACGAATCTTCAGCTGATAGGCTCCGACTGCGAGCGCTTGATCTAATTTCAGACTCAAAGCACTTTGCAGGGAAGTCATCTCAAGCGCCTGCTGTGCCAGGGGCTTACCTTGACCGCGTGCATAAAGTGCAGCCGACAAGCGGGCTCCTCGAAGATCTTCAGCCGCGACTGCCACCGCTACCTGTGCTTCAATCGCATCGACTGATTCAGTGGCGTATACACTGTTACGATAAGCAGGTTGAGTGATTTGCACCGAGATTGGCTTAAAGTCCAAGGAGACATCTTGCACATGCAGAGCCAGCGAGCGCTCGGAAGCCTCTTTCGCAGCTAAACTTAATTTTAGAATCCCTGTTTGAGGCGCCTTCTCTGCGGGCAAAGTAAAGGCCAGCTGCACCAATGTGGGCTTCGCAGAATCAATCGAAACCACGCGCGATGCTTGAGCCGTGCCAGCGCTCGTCTCCAAGCTACCATCGATATGAAGCTCTCCGAACTTGAAGTCGCTCTTTCCGAGGCGTCCCGCTTCAATCTCAATCTGATACTCGAGCGCGCCATTCGTAGTTTGAATCACTTTGCCTTCATTGACCGGCCGGACGCTCCAGAGAAAATCCTCCAGACCATCATGCCCCATCTGCATTGGCACATAGTTCGCCAATTCGTGGAAATTATCCGAAAGCGGTGCATTTGTGCTATAGGATACAGGTCGCCCCGCCTGCTTAGGGTGCACACGCCCCAGCATGATACGCCAATCTTGCGCGATCGATTCCGGATTATACTTCAATGCAGCCAGAGGGATCGCCATTTCCACATACCACAAACCATCTTTCACGCGCGACACCACCTCAGCCTGACTGCGCCAGGCAGTCAAACCACCCGCACCGGTGCCAGCTTTTCGCCAAATGTCGTTGGCCAAACCTGCAGTGGTGATATACCATTGACCATACTGATCTCTATCCGCACTGGGTGCGATGAATAACTCAATGCCAGGTTCTTTGCCATAACCCACCAAAGTTGGATTTGCAGCTGTCGCTTGATTCCCCTCTCCTACCGACAGGCTCTTATCTACCTTGGCTAAGATGCCCACTAGCAATGCGTCGGATGTAACCGCCACAGTAAATCGCGTCGGATCAGGCGGCGGCAAATCCGATTTCAATGAATGAAACGAGTCCTGCCATGTCAGCTGATCCCAGAAAGACTCGGAGAACGTAGCGTCGATCTGGTAAGCCGAATCTATGAAGGGTACTGCAATTTGCCCCTGAGCCAGAACAGGCGCGCACATGACCGCCCAAAGACAGACTGCACGCGATAAGAATTTTCGTAGAGAATAGAACATAGATATTACCTGATTTAAATTAGTAAACAAAGAGACGTTGCCTTAATCTGTAGACGAATGACTGGCAGAGGCAGGAGGCGGGCAGGACGTCTCACGCGGCAAAAGTTCGATCGGTGCCCAGCGACATTCGGTGGTATAATTAGCGTCCTGCGCCCGACTATCTAACATGTCTAATGCAAGTGCAGCAGCCTCGCCCAAACCGATACGCAGTGACGTCGCCCGAGGGTGCATGCCTGCCGAAATAGGCAGACCATCCGTTCCCATTAAGGCAATATCTTGCCCCGGAGTGAGTCCTAAACCTTGAAGGGTCTGATAAATAAGTGGCAATGAACCGTCATCCACAATCAAAGCCGTGGGCCGATCTGCGGGATCCGCCAGTGCCGACTGAATCGTTTCGATTGCAGAGGCTGGCTGATAGCTCAATTCAGGCGCCCAATGTGGTGCCACACGTAGGCCGGCCTCCGCCATTAGACGATAGTACCACATGCGGCGCTCTGCCTTGTCCCGGTGATAGGCGGCTGCATCAGAACGCGCAAATAAACCAATCTTACGATGGCCCAGCTCCTGCAGATGCTCCAACTGCGTACGAACCAACTTTTCATTATTCACAGCAACACAAAATTCAGGTAGCACCGGAGCCGAGGGAAAGAGGTGCACAAAACTGACCTCATGCTCCTGCAAGACCTGATTGACATGGGCATCCTGCATACCAATGACCACACAGGATTGAAAGTCCACCCGGCTGATCAGATCATGCAATTCGTCATCCGCGGCACTGCCCAAGACCACATGCACCCGCGTGCTGCGCAAATCCTGCCCACATCGGCTGGCTAATTCGTGTAGTAGTTGCGGGTGAAATGTTTCAACCTCAGTCGTGTCCGCATCCAGCGCGCGCGTATTACTGGTGATGAAGAGGATGTCAACTTGAGCAGCGCGCGGCTTGGACTTGCTTTCAGAGAGAAAGATACCACGCCGTGGACGCGTTTCGATGATTCCCTGATTACACAGATCCTCGACCACCGCCTGAACTGTGACAGAACTCACTTGGCAAGATTTACTAATCTGCCGAACCGAGGGTAAGCGCTCCCCCCCATGCCGCTGGCGCACCAGTTTATTTATATACTTCACGACCCGACTGCGTTCCGGCGTGCTAACTGATGATGTAGTCCCATCATCTCCTGCATCTACTGTATCTGATATAGCCATTTTATAGGTCTCCTATTTTACTTATTTTGCAGGCTTGCCGATGGCTACCTTTAGATCGTCCATCGCACTCCAAAAACCCATTGCATAGTAGCGCAATTGCAAACGATCCAAGGTGCTCAAACGGCAGCCAATCGGATCCCCAATCGGCAGCCAATTCCCCGTGCCGCTTTGATCATAATAGGCCTGAGCAGATCCATCGGAAATTAACATCGCTACAGCAACCAGCCCCGCCCCTTCTGACTCTTCATAATAAGAGGCACTCAGCCCTTCAGACTGAACTTTACGCCCACCGACGAAGCTCTCCAAAACAACAGCTGGACGATCTTCCCCACCCTTCACCTGAATTTGCACATAGTCATCTCCATCGTAGAGACGCATTGCATATATATAAAACTCTGGCGAAGCATCCGTCTTCACAGCAGCCGAAAAGCTAAGTTCAACTGCCTCATCAGGCGCAAGAGTCGCATTGATGGCGCGCGAATAAATCTGATTAGCCCAGGTGCGATTCGGAGCATAACCGAGCGCCTGACCATTGAGCAAACGCCCATTACCAATTATCAAGCGCCCCTCTTCTGCGAGCCACTTAGATTCGGAAGAGTGCTCTAAATAAGTACCTTTCGCTGAACGAGAAAAATCCTCATCCAACAGCAGCACTTGAGAATGGGCACCAGCGCCCAACACCAACAGGCACAACGAAGAGGCGAGCAACTTCCCACGCCCAACACCATGTCTCTGACCACGCAGACACAAGCGATCCACAACCGCGTCCACCGCACAACGCCACTTAATTCCAAATATCTGATCCATAATAATAATATTCATACAAGTTACACTGCACAACTGTATCACATCTGTAATGATGTCCTGTCAATGGCATTTCATCATTTGAATCAAAAAAACAATCCAACGAAGAATTTCAAACGATCACAGCCCTCAATCCATCCACAAAAGAAGCCATCTAATAAACTGTAACACTATCTTCTAAAGCAAGATATAAAATACATACCCAACAAGCACAACACAAACAGCCCGGCCAAAGAAAGAGCAGCCCACACAGACAGCCACAAACCACAAAAAAAAGCACACATAGCAAAAACATGACACAACATATGCAGCCAGGGCAGGCCCCCAACAGCAGCTACAATAAACATAAGCCACGACAGCAAACACATTGAATTAAAGCGACTCAGAGATCAAAATTTGATCAAAATAAAGTCCTGGCAAGGAAAATGCTAAGCTCCACGCAACTGCAAAATTGCGAATGTCAGCTTGACAGACACACGCAATCTGTGATGAATCTGTTAAAGGAACACCAGGGTTCCTGTATGAAAAAACAAAAAAACAAGGAAATAAGAATACTACTCATGAATACAAAAATCAGCTCACACATAAGCAAGCAACGGGAACTCTCTGCATTCGTCGCCTTATTATCCATCGGAGCCTTGGTAAACAGCAGCTCTGCGTCCACCGTTGTCGCTGAGTACAGCTTTGATGGCGGAAGCATCAGCTCCAGCGACACCGAAACTGCCACAATCGCCGGTGACTATGTAGCGACAGTTGCACCGAATACTACGTCCTACTCTGGAACCAGCAGCTCCTCCGACAATGCCTTCTTTTTCTCATTTCAAACGGCTGCCAACCTAAATGATGCCATCAGCAGCAACGACTACCAGTCCTTCACCCTCGACGTAGAGACAGCTGGCGCCTCAGTCAGCTTAGAATCACTCGACTTCGACCAAGGCTGGTGGAACACAGCGGCCTCTTTGGACTTTAGCGTGTCCGTACTCAGCAGCTTCGACGGCTTCGCAACTGCAGGAGAATTGCTAGGAACCTACACCATCGACGGCGCGACCACTACCGATGCCAACACGACCGTAGCACAATCTATCAACTTGGCGGGCCTCACTGAATTTCAAAATCTGACCTCAGATGTTGAGTTTCGCTTCTACTTCTACGATAATTCCTCCGCGACCGATCGCACCCACCGCATAGACAACATCAGTCTCACTGCGAGCAGTGTAGTCATCCCGGAGCCCTCCTCAATGGCCTTCGTGTTCGCGCTCGTATCCTTAGGCTCAGCCGTCTCTCTAAGACGCAAACAGAAAAATTCGTAACAGCCTAACAGCAATTACAGAAATTTATTTGACTGCGCGGGATGCAAAGCATCCCGCGCAGTCTTACAGTCCGAGCCCCATTCAAGGCATACGCGCGACAAAAAGAGGAACCACACAGCCACCTGAGACCAAGTAGAATGAGACCAAAGCACACACACACACCACATCTCATCGGAAACCAGCGAAGACAACAGGCCTTTACCCTAATCGAGCTGCTCGCATCGATCGCCATCATCGCGATCCTCATAGCTGTGATTCTCCCAGCCATCGCACACGTTCGAGAGCGGGGAGATCGCGTCGCTTGCGTATCCAACATTCGGGCATTACTCACCGCCACCCTACAAGAGGCTTCCTTTAAAAACGGAGTCCTACCCGAGTTGCATCAATCCACTTACAATAATCCTTATTGGTTTGATGCCGACAACTTGGAGTCCTTTCGAGACACATACCAATTATCTGTAGATACATTTTACTCCTCTTCCAACCCAGACTGGGACGCTGAAAATTTTTGGGAATACTCCGAAACTGCTAAAGTCGCTGGTTATCTATATATGGGCAACGACAACAACTGGGCCAACAGCGCAGTCTTAAGCGAGAAAATCAGCGAAGAGCTGACACCCTTTGCAAAAAGAGTCACCGACGAAAGCGCTTACCAACATCTGTGGGTTGATTTAACGCGCCAAATGGGCGGCGAATGGGGCACAGGAGTCACCCACCACGATGCATCCGGCGAGCCCACGGGCTCCCATGCTGGCTTCAGAGATGGACACGTAGAATGGATCCCCTGGGAAGAGCTCAGCGAGCGGCACATGCAAATTGGTGGCATCAAAATGTGGTTCTAGTTTAGGACGAACCGGCATCGAAACTTCAAATCTCAGGAGGATCTGCGAGGGTTCTGGCTGGTCAAATGCTCTCCCGCCGAGTAAGACCACGGGATGACCTTTGATTTAATCGATAAAGATGCCGCAGACGCTTACAAAATTTTAGCCAGTCTAGTCACTCCGCGCCCGATTGCCTGGGTAACGACTCTGAATGCTGAAACTGTGGTCAACGCAGCCCCTTTTAGCTTTTTTAATGTATTTGGCTCCAATCCTCCGCTAGTTGCCTTCGCACCTGGAGACCGTGCAGCAGGTGTGCCCAAAGACACCGCGCGCAATATCCGTGAAAATGGCGAATTTGTCATCCACTTAGTGGATGCCTCGATGGCCGAGGCGATGAATGCCACCGCAGCCTCCCTACCCTATGGCGAAAGCGAGCTCGACCGTCTCGGCCTAAGCTTGGTAGCGGGTGAAAGCGTCTCCGTGCCTTGGATACGTGAAGCGCCCGCAGCCCTGGAATGCCGTCAGCACAGCACGATTGAAATTGGTTCCAACCGTGTGGTGCTGGGCATTGTGCAACGTGTGCATGTGCATGAGGGCATTCTGGATCCGAAAACGAAGCACATCAATGTCGACGCCTACCAACCGATCGGCCGCATGGCCTCTCCGAGTTGGTATTGTCAAACAGATCACTTGTTCGAAATGGAGCGTCCGAAGTAATCGCTGGAATTACTTCGCTTCAACGACAACTTTAATGCCCTCTTGGCGTAGGTTCACTTGAATGGCTTCGTCGATTTGATCCAGTGGGAACTTATGAGTGATCAAAGTGGAAACCGGCAACCCGATACGCTCAGCGCGTTGCAGGAAGTGATAGGCGTTGGGGTATTCGAAACTGTTATACACCCAGCTGCCAACAAGTGAGATCTCCTTGGCGCAAATGTCGCGGTGCGGATTGATCGCGCACTCGCCACCATCGACGAAGTGACCGACCTCACAAATGCCGCCACCACGGCGAATCAATTTATAGAGATTGGCGTGCGCGGCGGGCACACCGGTCACTTGGAAGCCCCAGTGGGCACCAAGGCCTTTGGTCAGGCCCTTGACCTTTTCAGCGATCTCATCGATGCCGGAATACTCCTTATAATTGATCACCTCGTCGGCTCCCATGCTGCGAGCGATTTCGAGACGTTCAGGATTTCCATCGAGTGCGATGATGTTATTCACGCCATGCGCGCGCAGCACTGCAATCATCAGCAAACCGATGGGGCCACAGCCTTGCACCACCACGCGAGTGCGGAAATTCAGGCGATTACTACTGCAGCTCTTGGCACGCTCCAAGGCGTGGCAGACAACGGCGGCGGGCTCGATCAGGCAACGTAGCTCGACACTCATGTCGTTGACCACGAAGAAAGAGGAGCCAGGCCGGATAATCATGTATTCCGCAAAGTAGCCGTTTAAATGGTTATCGGGCTCGTCGAGCAAGAGGCCGTAGACCTTAAGATCATCGCTCAAATTGGCTTTGGCGGGGTTGTATTTGGCCACCAAACAGTCGGGCGAAGTTTCCAATAGGCTGGTCACAATCTTATCGCCCACCTTCACGGCCTTGCCGACGCTGTCCATTTTAATGGCGCTGCCGACCTTCACAACTTCCCCCGTACCTTCGTGCCCGAGCACATTCGGTGTGAGGCCGAAGGGGTCAGACTTGTAGCAATGCACATCGGTGCCGCATACGCCACAGGCTTCGACTTTGATTAGAATCTCATCGTCTGCGATTTCACGAATCGGGAATTCTTTGATTTCAAATTTGCGTGGCTCTACCAGCACCGCAGCGCGGGCGGTCTTAGCTGCTGGACTCGATGTGGTGGGTGCGGCGGGTGTAGCGGGTGCGGCTTCGTTCTGAGCACCAACGCCTGCAATGACTTCTCGCACAATACGATCAATTTGCTCTTTACTTACGTTCATAAAATAGGTTTTCCAGGTTTACAGTGAATTCTTGAGAAGGAAAAAAAAGGCACCCATTCCGGGTGCCTGAGTGGATCAAAAATGAAACACGGCGCCTAGACGCTGAGCCCGAGTTGAGCGAAAGCCATTTCACGCTCGTCCAGCAGCTCTTGATTGGAAGCAGCGATCTTTTCTTTGGCATAATCTGTCAGACTAATGCCTTCTACGACGCGCCACTTACCGATGGCATCGACTTTGATCGGCATCGAAGTAATGAGACCCGCGGGCGAGCCATATTCACCACTGGAGATGACACAGACACTATGGAAATCGCCACGGGTGGGTGTGCACAAGTCACGCACGGTATCCACGACCGCATTGGCTGCCGAAGCAGCAGAGGAGGCCCCACGCGCTTCGATAATTGCTTTGCCACGTTGTCCGACGACCGGCACAAAGGTATCTTGCAACCAAGATTCGTCGGTAATGACGGCTGTAGCTTTCAAACGACCAATCTTGGCGTTGTAGAAATCTGGGAACATCGTGGGGCTGTGGTTGCCCCATACGCAGAGCTCGGAAACTTCCTTCACCGACACGCCGGCTTTTTGAGCGAGCTGTGTCTTAGCACGGTTCTCGTCTAGTCGAGTCATCGCGAAGAACTGATTATCAGGAATGTCTGGCGCACTCTTCATCGCAATCAGGCAGTTGGTGTTGCAAGGGTTACCGACCACCACAACGCGCACGCTAGGCTTTGCATTGTCATTGATCGCTTTGCCTTGGCCGACGAAGACCTTACCATTAATACCGAGCAGATCGGCACGTTCCATACCTTGCTTGCGCGGAACAGAACCGACCAACAGCGCCCAATCCACATCCTTGAAGCCAACTGCTAGGTCGGAGGTCTGCACGATTTCCGTCAGTAGTGGAAATGCACAGTCATCGAGCTCCATTGCGACACCTTTAAGTGCGGCCATTCCAGGTTCGATCTCGATCAGGTTGAGAGCAACCGGTTGATCGGGCCCAAACATTTGGCCAGATGCGATACGAAAAAGAAGAGCGTAGCCGATATTACCAGCTGCGCCTGTAACGGCGACACGGATAGGTGTTTTAGATTTCATAAAAAAAGGTTGTTTGGTTTTCGGTTAACTAGCTATCGGCTAATTAAAACCGATAACAGATGAACTGCTCTCCGCTAGCCGAGTTTTTGCATGATCATATCGGTGATCTTCTTAACCAGTGCTTCATCTGCTTCGCCTGCAGGCGCTGCAGGTGCACTGCCTACATTGCAAGCACAAGCAGCTGGCTGAGGCTGGGTGTGTACGGTAATTTCACCCGCGTCGCAGAGTTCGCACTCTTTAAACTCGTCAAGGCGAGAATCAGGCATACCGAGCTTCTTACGAATCTCGATTAGTTCCTTCAGCTTATCGGGACCGTATTGCTTAGGACCACCGATTTGCATCGTGACGGCAACTGTCTGACAGAATGCATCCGTATTCTCCATTTTCCAGTAAGCATCTTCCACATCCTTACCCCAGCAAATCACACCGTGATTTTGCATCAGGATAGACTGGTGCTTCTTGGCGAGTGCGCCTACTTCGCGGGCATTCTCAGGTGAACCTGGAGTTTGGTAGCTAGCAAGACCGATCACACCGAGGAAAACTTCGGGCTCAGGAATCAAGCAAGCAGGTGGCACCACTCCAGCAACCGCGAATGCGGTGCCGTATACAGGGTGCGCGTGCACGCAAGACTTTGCCTTAGGCTCGGCCTTCATGATTGCAAGGTGTGTGTTCACCTCAGAAGTGCGTGGGCGTGTGCCTGCGATTTGGTTACCGTCGAGATCCACCATGCAGATATCATCCGCGGTCATGAAGCCCTTAGAAATGAGTGTCGGTGTGCACAGCACCATGTTGTCGCCTACGCGGACCGTGATGTTACCACCGTTGCCATCGACGTAGCCCTTACTCCAAATGCGCTTACCGATGCCACACATGCGCTCTTTGATCGCTTGAATCTCGGGAGAGTAAAAGAACTTTTCAAGCTCGGCCGCAGTCTTAGGATCGCCGCCTGGCTTCCAGTTATACTCGGCATCGGGCAGCTCTGGAGTGTGGATGCGTGGCGCACCTGAAGCAGAAGCCGCAGGGGCCGCGGCGGCAGCGCCTGGCTTGGCTTTATGCTTCCGCATAAGGTCGCGCGCCATCGGCGTGAGCTTCGCGTTTTCGGGAACAGTGCTCAGGCACTGGCCTTGCTTGATCATTTTTTCGAGATCGTTTGCGGTGTAGAGTTTGCTCATAATATGAATGGGTTGACCAGTTTTCAGGTGGTCGGTTTTCGGTTGGATTTTTGAAGTTAAAAAATTTTTTGGTAATCTGGATTTCAGTTATCTGTTTTTCAGTGAGGCAATTTGTTTTTTAAACTGGTAACTAGTAAACAGGTGACTGGTGAACTGCTGCCGTTATGAGCTGCCAGTAGGCGGCTCATAATGGTAACGGTCGAGAAGTGCGACGCTGATCGCGTCGAGTGGCGTGCGATGCTCAAAGGGCTGCATGGCTTCGGCTCCTTCGACGTAGAGAATGTCGTCTCCGACTCCAGCACCGAGATTGTCATAAGCAATGAGCGTCCAAGCATCGGACAAGCCAGTAGGATTTTCTCCTGTTAATTCCTTAGCCCCTTGTGGCACCACTACAATGTAACGTCCGCCACGCAAACCAGAGTCTGCGTGACTGAGTGTTAGATTCCCGATGACTCTACCTATTTTCATTCTGCGTCGTCGACCAAGCCCATGACTTGGTTGCGTATGGGTGAAGTATCATCGTGAACGGAATTTTGTGTCCACGAACCATCGGTGGTAATAAAGACTCGTGCATGCTTCCCCGCTCCGATCGGATCGAGTGCGGCGAAGGGCGATCCCGCGTCCGCCCCATGCTCATCGATCGGTGTGCAGAGCACGATCTTTTGAGCCTTGAGGCTGGGGTGACCGATGCTGATCACAGCATGGCCATCTACGCGGGCGAGTATCATTACAATTATTAAGAATTAGGAAATAAGAATGAGGAATAAAACCCTCTATCGAACGATGTTTAGGTTATTGACCAAAGTGCAGCGACGGTAGCGGGTGAACGTGCGTGGAGTCGTGATACCTTCACCAGTGGTGGTAGCGATCGAGTAGCTGATAAAGCCTTCGCCGCCCATACCGAGACCAGCCACACATGGACCGTTCTTAACGTAAATAGTGGTGTCCATCTCCTGCCCCATCTGTGTCAAACGCTCAACATTCATGGAGTGAATCATCGCAGAGTGCTTGTCACCATGCTCGGATTGCTTGGCGATGCTAAGCGCTTGACTGAAATCGTTGGCACGCACGATTGGAAGCAAGGGCATCATTTGTTCTTCCTGAACGAATGGGTCATTGGCATCTGTCTCCGCAATCAGCATTTCAACGCTGGAGTCAATATTAAGCCCCGCAATGCGAGCGAGTGCATCAGGGTTTGCGCCAACCCACTTACGGTTGAGCACTGGGCTGCCGCAGCCGACGCCGTCTTTGAAGTCAAAGACTTCTTTTTTAATAGCTTCGAGTTGTTGCGCATTGAGCAAGACCGCACCTTGGCGAACCATGGCGTCGAGTGTCTTTTGATAAGAGTCGGCAACTGCGATGATTTGCTTTTCTGCAATGCAAAGAAGGTTGTTGTCGAAGCCACCACCGGTGATGATGTCACGAGCGACGCGATCGAAATCAAGCGCATTGCAGTCGTCGACCACTACAGGCGGGTTACCAGGACCGGCACAAATCGCGCGCTTACCAGTCTTCATCGCCGCATCCACGACACCGGGGCCACCAGTGATGCAGAGCAGATCGACATCCTCGTGTGAGCAGAGTGAATTGAAAGAATCAAGCGTAGGCTTTTCAATAGTGCAGACCAGATTGCTGATACCAATTTCGGCTTTGATTGCCTCATTGATTTCGTTGATCGCCAGAGCCGCCACGGCAGCGCCACCTGGGTGTGGGTTAAAGACCACGGAGTTGCCGGCAGCCACCATGTTAATGATGTTACCTGCAATTGTAGGCACCGAGTGAGTCAGAGGTGTGACCCCGACAATAACGCCCCAAGGAGCGGCTTCATCCATAGTGATACCGAAGTCACCACTCATGCCTTGAGGCACGAGGAACTCAGGTCCGAGCACGTTCTGCACGCCTTGCAATTTCAAGGGCTTGTGCGCACGACGACCGATCTTGGTCTCGTTATACTCAATGTCGCCCCAACGCTCAGCGCTGTCGACACACATCTTCTTCACCAGATTGACAATCGTAGTGCGAGCAGCCCAACCTTTTTTCTGGAGTTGCTCGAAGCCACTGCGTGCAGCGGCGACGGCCTGGTCGGCGTCATCAAAGACACCGTGCTTACCGGGGCGTGTTTGGATCGTAGGCATACCGATCGATCCCTTAGACTGGAGCTGTGCGAGCACTTCACTCACTACATCGCGAATCGCGGCTTCATTCAACTGACTCATATAAAGTTCTTTCTATTTATTAACTGTTTCTAGCTTCGTAAGTCTTCTGACCTCCAATGCTGACCGTATCGACCAGTCCGACGACGGCAGCATCGACGGGGAGTTGCTTCAAGCCTTCGGCCTGGCGAGCAGAACTGCCTTGCGCGAGCATGACCAGTTCCCCTTCACCAGCTCCAAGCGTATCGATTGCAATAATAGTATTGCTGCCTGGCTTGAATTTAGAGGTATCCTCTGGATCGACCAGCATCGGGCGAACCATGAGGAGCTTACGCCCCCGCATGGACTCATCCTTTTTCGTCGACACGACGGATCCTATGACTTTTGCGAGATACATCGAAGTTTACTTAGCAGCGCGCTTGGGAGCGGACTTAAGAGCAGGCACGACGTTTTCAACATCTTCGTGAGGACGTGCGATCACGTGTGCACTCACAACTTCGCCGTAGCGACCTGCAGCTTCGGCGCCCGCTTCAATCGCAGCATTGACTGCAGCCACATCGCCAGTAACAACTGCGCTGACAAGTGCACTACCGACGCCCTTCATAGGGCCGGCGAGTTCAACGTTTGCTGATTTGAGCATAGCGTCTGTGCCTTGCACGAGACCGATGAGTCCTTTAGTTTCGAGAATTCCAATTGCTTGTTTAGCCATAATATTTTGTAGGTTGATGTTTTTTATCTGAATTTAGATTGTAGGAAAGTTAGGTAGAGGAGTTTTAGCTGGCTTGCACCTTCCGGAAGACTTCTCGTGCGATCACGAGCTCTTCATTGGCAGGTATAACGAGCACTTTAATTTTGGAGTCGGGTGTGCTAATCACGCCCTCGGCTCCGCGAATTGCTTTCGCATTCGCTTCAGGATCTATTTGCACTCCGAAACCTTCGAGTCCGGCACAGACTGCAGCACGCAGATCGGCATCATTCTCGCCGATACCGGCAGTGAACACGATCGCCTCGGCGCCACCCATTTTAAAGAAGAAGGAGCCTGCCCAGTGGCGTATGCTATCGATCAATACATCGATCGCAAGTTGAGCATTTTCGTTCCCCTCTTCGATGGCTTCGCCAATATCGCGAGCGTCGTTACTGACTCCGGAAAGCCCGAGCAAGCCGCTCTCTTTATTGAGCTGACGCTCTGCTTCTTCGACGGAGAGTCCCAACATCTTACAGACATAAGGGATCGCCATAGAATCCAGATCGCCGACACGATTGTTTTGCGGCAAGCCGCCTTGTGGGCTAAAGCCCATGCTGGCGCCGATCGCGACACCATTCTGAATCCCTGTCACGGAGCTGCTGCCACCGAGGTGGCAAGACAATACGCGCAAGGGAGCGCCGTCATACTCACCGGGTCCGTCGACGTAGAGTTGACGCACACGATCAGCGATGGCTTCATTACCGAGCATTTCAGCGGAGCGCTCGGCCACAAACTTATGGCTGGCACCGTGAAAGCCGTAACGACGGATGCCCAAATCGCGCCAAGCCTGCGGAATCGCATAGTTGTAAGCGGCTGGAGTCATCCATTGATAAAAGGCCGTCTCAAAGAGCGCGACCCGCGGGACAGTTGGTAGTTTTTCCGCAAAGCAACGAATGCCGGCGGCATAAGCTGGATTGTGGGCGGGCGCGACTTCCTTGAAGCCTTCAAGTGCTTCAAGGACGCGCGCATCCGCGGTGACACAACCACTGAGATCTTTACCGAGAACGGTCTTGAAACCAACGGCATCGATTTCTTCGCCAGATTGAAGATGCCCCTCCCCGACTAGACTTTCTAACATCTCTTCGATGCAGCGAGTATAGTCAGTAACGCGTTCAAACCCACCACTGGCGAGTTGCGCGGCGTTGCTTTCGTCCATATCAAAGAGGCGATATTTGAACGAGGTGGAACCAAGGTTTGCGATGAGAATCTTCATATCTTTTGAGTTAACTAGTTTTCAGTTAACCAGTTCCCCGTAAATAAACTGGAGAACTGAAAACCGAAAAACTGATAAACCGAGCGAGCTCGCTTAAGCGATCCAATTACCGAGTTTACTAAGATCGTCGTGTGGACGAGGGATCACTTGCACAGCGACCACTTCACCGATTTGACCTGCAGCATCTGCACCGGCTTCAACAGCAGCCTTAACTGCAGCGACATCACCTGTGAAGAAGCCTGTGACCAGACCGGAACCAATTTTTTCGTAGCCAGTCATTGCGACGTCGGCTGATTTAAGTGCGGCATCGCATGCTTCCATGAGGCTCACGAGCCCCTTACATTCGATCATTCCAATTGCTTGTCTTGCCATAATAATATATCTCCCGATTTTAAGGGTTATGCTTCAAAGTATTTCAACAAGTCATCGTGCGGACGCGCAATGACGTGGGAGGCGACGAGTTCGCCAACACGGTTAGCCGCTTCGGCTCCCGCTTCGACAGCTGCTTTCACGCTGCCAACATCTCCTTTAACGAGAACAGTCAAAAAACCGCCGCCGATGGAGACCTGCTTCACAAGGCTAACCGAGGCCGCCTTTGCCATAGCATCACTGGCTTCAATCGAGCCGGTGAGACCTTTTGTTTCTACTAATCCGATGGATTCACTCATAATATTTGTGGGTTGTGTGTTGTGTTTGAATTAAACGCTAGAAAGCGAAGATTTGAGTAAAAGAGAACGCCGCGTAAACGTGGCGATAGTGCAGAATATTTAAACGGCTACTTAATGAGCTCGCAAGGGGTGTCTTGAGTAAAGCCGCAGGCGTTGCCCTCGTCGGTGTCGATATGAACCTCCAACTTAAAGGCAGGATCCACTCGGACAAAAATGCGGTCAAAGGTGACGCCAACATCACCGCCGACGCGCAACTTCATAAATGACTTATCTTCGACGCCATAATAAGCGGCATCTTCGGGCGCCATATGGACGTGCGGCGCAGCGCGGATCACACCCTCCTTCATTTCAAGAAAACCTGCAGGCCCCATCAACATGCAGCCTGGTGTGCCGGCGATGTCACCCGAGTTACGCACGGGTATCTTAAAGCCCAGAGAAATCGCATCGGTGTAGGCCAGCTCAACTTGATCAAAATCGCGACAGGGGCCAAGAATCCGCAAATTAGAGATTACACGGCTACGCGGCCCAATCATAGTCACCGACTCTTTAGCCGCATACTGACCATCCATGTATAGATCCTTCATGGGCGTCAGCGTGTGCCCTTTACCAAATAAGACCTCCACCGAAGCCTGCGATAAGTGGCAGTGACGCGCACTAATATTAACTACCAGTGGATTAGGAGCTGCATTCGAAGCTGAGCTCCGCAGCGAGCCTCCTTGGCCTACAAAACGAGAAAGACTCTGACGCACTAACTGCTCAACCTGAGCACGATTTAGGGGTGATTGACTCATAGGAATATCTTTAGAAAATTGGAATTTACAAAAGAAATCCAAATTTTCCCCACATAAGTCAACATATTTCTTGCATTTTCCCAAATAAATCAAAAATTAGTGGGCATGCTCGCCCCCGAACGCCAACAGCAAATACTCACACTCTTAGAAGAGCGCGGCACCGTGCGCACGATCGACCTCGCGGAAGAATTCCAGGTGACGGACGAAACGATTCGCCGCGACCTGCAGGTCCTCGCGGACAATCAACAGCTCAGCCGGGTCCACGGAGGCGCGAGCAGCCTCAATGGGCGCCCCAAGCTACAATCATTCAGCGAACGTCACCTACTTGAAGTCGAAAAGAAGGAAGCAATCGCCAAAGTCGCGCTAGAACGCATTCGCCCGGGACAGACCTACGCCTTCGACAGCAGCACAACTAGTTTTGCACTGGTCACCATGCTACCCGACCTCCCCTACCGCGTGCTGACGAATGCCTATGCGGTCATCGCTCAACTCGTCAACATGGAGCAGATCGATTTAATTTCAACCGGGGGCAACTACCATCCAAAGACTCAAACCTTCATCAGCGGCGAGAGCTATAGTGTGCTACGCAGGCACAACATTAACTGCGCCTTTGTCTCCTGCATCGGACTCGATAAGCAACGCGGCCCCTCGGAGGGTTTCGAGCAGCAAGCCGTCTTCAAAGAGACACTCATACAAGTGGCGCAAAAAGTCGTGCTACTGGTCGACTCCACAAAACTAAATCAAAACTCCGAATACTTCTTCGCGAACCTACACGACATTACCGAAATCATTACCGATAACGGTGCCCCTGCCGACTTCGTCAAAGAGCTGCGAGCTGCGGGCTGCACCGTAACGATTGCCCAACCATAACTACCAATAACATGTCAGAGAAAAAAATCTACCTCGCTGTCGACCTAGGCGGTGGCAGCGGACGCGTCCTTGCCGGAGAATACGATGGCGAACGCATCGAGCTACAAGAGTTAAACCGATTCGAGAATCGACCGCTGGAACTCCCCGATGGGCGCCACTGGAACTTAACAGGCATTTACCTTGATGTCTTGGACGGTCTCAAAAATGCGGCCAAGAAATATGGCAAACACCCGATCAGTGTCGGCATCGACACTTGGGGCGTAGATTACTCGCTACTCGACAAAGATGGCCACCTACTGGGACTCCCCTACCAATATAGAGACCCTCGCACCGATGGCATGATGGACAAAGCCTTTTCCATCATTCCGAAAAAAGAAATTTACGAAGCGACGGGCATTCAATTCATGCCTTTCAACTCGGCTTTTCAACTGCTCTCCGAGGTCGAGCGACAGAGCCCCGCAGTGGAAGCAGCCGAAGACTTACTCTTCACACCCGACCTACTAGGCTACTGGCTCACGGGCAAAAAGACACAAGAACGCAGCATCGCGAGCACCTCCCAACTCTACAATCCCAACAAACAAGACTGGGACTACCCTCTCATCGAGCGCCTCGGCCTGCCCAAGCGCCTCTTCAAGCAAATTACTGATGCCGGTGACACACTAGGTGAATTGCGTGCCCACCTAAAACAACACACAGGACTAAAGAAGCTCAAAGTGATCACCGTCGGCGGGCATGATACTGCCAGCGCAGTGGCCGCAGTGCCCAGCCAGAAAACGACCCCCGCCTTCTTAAGTAGTGGCACCTGGTCTTTAATGGGGCTCGAACTATCCAAGCCAGTCATCTCCGAGCAATCTTTCCAAGACGCCTTCACGAACGAAATCGGCGTCAACGGCAGCGTTCGATTCTTAAAAAACATCTGCGGCCTATGGCTGATTCAAGAATCACGTCGCTACTGGCTCGACCACGGGCATGACTACAGCTACGCCGACATGGCGGGGCTGGCCTCGAAAGTAACACCTTTCCGATCCTTGGTCGATCCCGACGATCCACGCTTCACCGAGGCCGGCCGCATGCCAGAGAAGATTCAAGACTTCTGCCGTGAGACCAAGCAACAGGTACCCGAAACCCCGGGCGAAACCATCCGCTGCATCTACGAGAGCCTCGCGCTACGCTATGCTGAAGTCTGGGCCAAACTGCCCAACTACACAGACGAAGCGCCCGACTGCTTACACATCGTGGGTGGCGGCTGTCAGGATAAGCTCTTAAATCAATTCACCGCTAACGCGCTCGGCACCAAAGTATTGGCTGGCCCCGTCGAAGCCACCGGCCTCGGCAATATCATTGCACAAATGATGGCCGACGGCGTCATTCAAACACTCGCTGAAGGCCGCCAGATCGTCGCCAAATCTTTCCCACTCGAAAGCTACGAGCCAGTCGACACGTCCGACTGGGATGCGGCAAAAGAACGCTTCAAAACCCTCTGCCAAAACTAAGCAACAGATACTCCCGCAGCGACCTGCGGCTTAAAATCTGAAAAAAACTACCATAATGAAAAGCCAGAATCATATCGAAAACCCTGATGTCATACTTATCGGCAGCGGCATCATGTCCGCGACGCTTGGAGCTGTCTTAAAGGAAATGAATCCTAGTCTACGTATCCAACTATACGAGATGACTGACAACTTCGCGGCCGAAGCATCCAACGGCTGGCACAACGCAGGCACCGGCCATGCCGGCTTATGCGAACTAAGTTACACCCCAAACTATGGAGCCGATGGCGAAGTTGATGTCGCAAAAGCGATCGAGATCTATCATCAGTTTGAGCATTCTCTTCAATTCTGGGGCTATGCGGCACGCACTGGCATGATCGACTCCGTCAAGGATTTCATCAATCCCGTCCCCCACTTAAGCTTTGTTTACGGACAGGAGCAAGTCGACTTCTTACGCTCGCGTCATCGCCAGATGACGAAGCATCATTTCTTCAAAGAAATGGAGTATACCGAGGACCGCGACACCATACGCCAGTGGTCGCCGCTGATTCTGGATGGACGCGACGAAAACGAACCTGTCGCCATGACCCGCATGCCCTATGGAACCGACGTCAACTTCGGCGCGCTAGCTGGCAAACTAATCGAGTGGCTGGGCAAGCAAGAGGGCTGCGGATACGCCACGAAACACCGCATTACCGATCTCAACAAACGAGACGGCAAATGGGAGCTTGAGATCAAAGACCTCAACACAAACAAGAGCTTCACCAATACTGCCAAATTCGTCTTCATCGGAGCAGGCGGCGGCAGCCTCCCTCTACTACAGAAGTCCGGTATCGACGAAGCCAAAGGCTTTGGCGGCTTTCCCATCGGCGGCCAATGGTTAATCTCCGAAAAGCCCGAGCTCGTCGAGCAGCACACCGCAAAAGTCTACGGCATGTCCCCCGGCGCGGCACCGACCATGGCAGTTCCGCACTTGGATACACGTATTATTGACGGTAAAAAAGCACTCCTCTTTGGGCCTTACGCATCATGGACGACTAAATTTTTGCATGAAGAAGGCAGCGCATTGGACCTGCCAGGGTCTATCCGTTTTGATAATATCGGCTCATTGATTAAAGTCGGGCTGCACAATATTCCACTCGTTCGCTACCTTGTCCAGCAAGGCACACAAAGCATGGAAACACGCTTAGGTGAGCTGCGTAACTTCTACCCGGGCGCAAAAGCTGAAGACTGGAAGCTGATTGACGCAGGCATCCGCGTGCAAGCGATCAAAAAAGAAGATGGTGATGCGGGCATCGTGCACTTCGGAACCGAAATGGTTACAAGTGCCGATTGCAGTCTGACTGCACTATTGGGTGCATCACCAGGCGCATCCGTTTCAACCAATGTAATTGTTCAAATTGTACAAAAGTGCTTCTCCCATGAGCTCAAAACTGAAGAAGGTCACAAGCGCATGAAGGCAATCATCCCCTCCTACGATGAAAACCTGATTGAGCCCCAACTAGCCGAGCGCCAAGCCGCACTCAGCAGAGAAGCAATGCAATCCCTCAACCTACTTTCCTAACTGCTCGAAATAAAGGAGTTACAATATGAATCTGCGATCCCCGATACTGCTCAAAATAATACCCTAGCAGCATCGGGGATTTTTTTGAAGTCAACAAATGCTGCACAGACCCATAAGATACTTGCATAATAAACCAAAACAGAATAAGCAACAGTGATACTACTATCAGAGGGACAATAGCCTCTTCACCCCCGCCACACAGAATAACCGCCAGATCACCTACAACATAAACAACCCAATCGTCGAACGAATCAGCCATAAGATTCTTACCACATCTAACTGATTAGTCCGAGCACATCTAAATGAGTATGCTCCATACACCTCCCAATCGCCCCACAGGCAAGTCTATCCAACTGATGACGACCTGCCTCTGCGACGCCTTTTATGCCGACGTGGCCCAAGCCACCGTCGAAGTACTTGAGTTTCTCGGTTGCGAGATTGAACTGCCCGACGGGCAGACCTGCTGTGGACAGCCTGCCTTCAACTCCGGCGACTGGACCAGCTCCCGCAAAGTCGTGCGCCACACCGCCAAAGTATTTGCGGGTGACAAGCCGATCGTCGCCCCCTCGGGCTCCTGCGCGGCCATGGTCTTCCATGGTGCGCCTTTGGCTTTCGAAAAAGAAGCCGACCTACCGGTAATTCAAGCGCTGGCCAACCGCACCTGGGAGTTGCTGGACTTTATCGTCTTCGGCCTCGGCGTGACTGAGTGGCCCGGCAAATTTGATGCCAAGATCACCGTGCACCGCAGTTGCCACCTGCGCGGCTCACGTAGCCCGGAAGCAATGGCCAGCCTCTTAAGCTCGATCGAAGGCCTCACCGTAGAGCCGATCGACGAGACGGAACAATGTTGCGGTTTTGGCGGCACCTTCGCGGTCAGTTTCCCTAACATTTCCAACCGTATGGGCACGCTCAAAATTGAGAAGCTCACCGCCTGCAAGCCCGACATCGTGGCCGCAGCCGATATGGGCTGCATGATGCACTTCGGCGGCATGATGGAAAAACAAGGCTTCCCACAAAAGCGCATGCACGTCGCCCAAATCCTCCGCGACTCTCTCAAAAACGCAGGCAAGATCTAAGCTATGAAGACTCAACAAAAAATTGATCGCACGGCGCGCGACCTCGATCCCGAAGTTCACAATTCCAACTTCATGGGCGCCAAGCTCAAGTCCGAGCGCCGCTATGCTACGCTACACCGTGATTACGACGCCCCTGACAAGCTACGTGAGACCGCCGGCCTGATCAAACAACACACGCTGGAACACCTCGACACCTATCTGGCGCAAGCGGAAGCCTCCTTCCAGCGCAACGGTGCCACGGTACACTTCGCCGTTAATGACGACGCGGTTAACGCCAAGGTGCTCAGCATCATGAACGAAAACAATGCCAAGAGTCTGGTGAAGTCGAAGAGCATGCTGACTGAAGAGACGCATATGCTCAAATACCTGGAGGAGAACGGCAAAGAAGTCGTCGAGACAGACTTGGGCGAGTTCATTCTTCAGATCGACAACGATCACCCCTCCCACATCGTCACGCCCATCGTGCACAAGAACCGCCGCGGCATCGCCAAGAGCTTCGAGCGTGAAGGCCTCGGCGACTACAACGACGATCCCGAAACGATCACTCGCCGCGCCCGCAAGCACCTGCGCCAAAAATACATCGATGCCGATGTCGGCCTGACCGGTGGCAACTTCGTTTCGGCAGAGAGTGGCCGCGTGGTGCTCGTCACCAACGAAGGCAACGCGCGCTTCTGCATGGCGGCCAACAAGATTCACATTGCAGTGATCGGTATCGAAAAGCTGGTGCCCACCGACCGCGACCTCGGCCTATTTTTAAACTTAATCGCTCGCTCCGGCACTGGCCAACAGCTCACCGTATATAACCAATTTATCGCAGGCCCCAAATCAAAGGACCAAGCTCACGGCCCCGAGCAAACACATATCATCTTCGTCGACAATCGTCGCACCGAAGTGCTGGCCAGTGACTGCCGCGAAATTCTCCGCTGCATTCGTTGCGGGGCCTGCCTCAACGTTTGCCCGATCTATCGTCAGTCCGGAGGCCACGCCTACCGCAGTGTCTACCCGGGCCCCGTCGGTGCGGTGCTGAGTCCACTGCTGGCAGGCAATCGCTTTCCAGAACTCGCGGACTTACCCAAAGCCTCCAGCCTCTGCGGCGCGTGCAACGAAGTCTGCCCGGTCAACATTCCGATCCCGGACCTATTGCTACGCTTGCGCGACAAAGCCAAGCGCGAAGGAGCCAAGGTCGCCATGAAGGGCACCCCCAACCTCACAATGTGGGCCACACTTTGCTCACAGCCTACCATGTGGAAAACCGCACTCTCCATGGGGCACACCATGAACTACATTCCCACTGAATTAGTGCCTCACCCATCCGCTAAATCTTGGCAAGGCGCACGCAAGTTGCCGAAGTTCCAAGGGGGCGAATTCCGTAAATGGTTCAAAAATAGAAAGTAATTTCATCATGAGTTCTGATAGAGAAAAAATCTTTAGCGCGATACGCGCCGCCCTCGATCCCCTGCCCACTCGCACCGAAAAGCCCGAGTGGGAGGAGTCCTTAGTGGTCTGCAAACCTTCCGGACAGTTCGATAGTTTAAAAGCACAGTTTGCTGACAAACTCGCATTTGCCAGTGGTCGCTTTTACGACTCCATCGAGCCACTGGTCGAGTTTCTAAAAGCCGAGCAAAGCACTTTCGGCTACTGCGATCCCGCGCTGGCACACCTCCTCGACGGCGTCGAAGGCATTACTTTCGACACCGAATATGATGAATCCAAGATCAACGAATACAGCTTTGGCATCACAAAAGGTAGCGCAGGCATAGCCGAGAGCGGCACCATCATGCTCAAAGACGGCGATACCTCAGCCCGTCTAGGCGCCCTCGCCCCTTGGATACACATCGCGGTCATCGACGAGGCCGACATCGTGCCACACATACCGGCGGCCATCGAACGTTTCGGCGACGACCCTTCGATCATCTTTGCGACCGGCCCCTCCAAGACGGCCGACGTCGAGGGCATCCTCATCGAAGGCGTCCACGGCCCCGGCATTCAAATCGCACTCGTACTTTCCTAGAAAGCTACCAACTTTCTATACCGACCAAAGCAGCACAGACACTCCTCACTCGGGGGCGTGTTCTACATAATATCACAATATAGAAATACAAATTATGAATACGGTTATGGAAAAATACGTCGGTTACATTAACAAGCTCAGCGGTAACATCTTATTAGGTTGCGACGGATTCGTCGACGAGACCTATGAGATCGTCCAAGAGCGCAAAAGTCAGAGCGAATATAGCGCAATGACGAATCTCAAGATGTTTGGCGAGTTACTGGTCGAACGCGCCGACGGTGGCGTGGGCGTCGAACTCGTGCCCAAACGCCGCTGCGAAGGTGGCTTCGGTATCAACTCCGGGCGCATCGCCGCCATCCTCGGACTCAAGCCCCGCCTGCCGGGCCTTTACGGCAAAGCCAGCATCGACCCGGCCTTTGTCGAGTTTGAGGACATCTGCGACATCTACTCCCTCGGCGATCCCGCCCTCACCATCGCCCTGGAATTTGGCGACGGCAAGGTATTGATGAGCAACCTGGAAGCGGTCTCCAACCTCACGTGGGCGGACTTCGAAGAATATTTCACCGAAGCACAGCTCAAAGAACTCTTCGCCGATGTCGACATCTTAGGCCTCGGCTACTGGTCGTTGACTGCTGATTTCGATGGCTTCTTTAAGGGCTTCATGAAGCAATACGAGACGCTCACACCGCCTCGCCGCATGTTCTTCGACTTCGCTGATATCAAAAAGAAATCCAGCGAGTCCTTCGTAAAGTCACTGGAGCTGATCAAGCCATACAACAGCAAGATCCCCATGACCTTTAGCCTCAATGAACACGAGGTGCTGGAGCTCTGCTCACGCATTGGTATCGAGCGCCCCGAGTTGAAGCCAGAAACCATCGCGTCCACTTTAACACTTGCCCGCGAGAAGATTGGCTTCGACGAATTAGTCGTTCATACGCCCGAATTTGCGGCCGCATCCAGTGCGAAAGATGGCGAAGCCTATGCCATCCAAGAGCGTCAAACCAAAGTCATCCGCTCCGCGGGAGCCGGCGACAGCTTCAACGGAGGCTACATGTGCGCCTCCCTCGGCGACCTCCCACTCAAGGAACGCCTAGTCATGGCCAATGCAGCCACCGCCTTCTTCGTCACCCACGCTACCGGCCCAACCAAAGAAGAGCTGATTGCACAAATCGAAAAAGCCTCAGATAAATAGGGAAACTCCAAACACAGGAAACGATTATGAAGACACTTTATAAACTACCCCTCTTGGACCCTCAATCTACCGAAGGATTCAAAGCCGTCCAACTCAAAGGCGAAAGCCCCACGAACTGGTCTGTAAATAGCTACACCCTGCGCGGCGGACTGCAAGAAGGTGTGCAAGTGGTGGAGATCAACAACGGCAAACTCTCCTTCGCCGTCCTGCCCACTCGCGGCATGGGCATCTGGAAGGGCCAATGTGGTGAGGTCGCACTCGGCTGGGATTCCCCCGTCAAAGATCCGGTCAACCCTGCCTTTATCAATCTACAGGATCGCGGCGGTCTCGGCTGGCTCAAGGGCTTTAACGAATGGTTCGTACGCTGTGGTCTCAATAGTATGGGGGCCCCCGGCATGGACACCGTGCTCGACTACAGTGGTAACGAGTTCGAAGTGCCACTCACACTGCATGGCAACATCGCCAATGTGCCCGCCCGAGCAGTCAGTATCGAAGTCACCGACGAGGCAATTATCGTTCGTGGTGAAGTCGACGAATCCATGATGTTTGGCCCCGCCCTGCGACTCAACACCGAGATCCGCACCGAGTTCGGCTCAGGCGCGATGCGTATCACCGACACAGTGACCAATCTAGGCAATAACCCACAAGAGCACGAAATGCTCTACCACATAAACTATGGAGCCCCCATCCTGGAAGAAGGCGCCCGCCTAGTCGCCCCCTTCAAGCAAGTCGCACCACGCGACCCGCGCTCCACCGAAGGCATCGACACTTTCGGCGAATACGGCGCGCCCGAAATTGGTTTCGTCGAACAAGCCTATCTCTATGACCTAGCGGGTCAGGCGGACAACCAGCAAACAATTACCATGTTGCGCAACGCTGCCGGTGATCAAGCCTCCCTGCTGCGTTTCTCACTCAAGGACTTCCCCTGCTTCACGCAGTGGAAAAACACCGCAGGCACCGCCGATGGCTACGTCACCGGACTCGAACCCGCGACCAATTATCCAAACTCCCGTCGATTTGAAAGAGAGCAAGGGCGTGTGATCAGTCTCGCAGGTGGTGAGTCACGCACCACAAATATAACAATCGAGGCCTTGGATAGCAAAGAAGCAGTCACAGCGGTTGAAACGGAAATCCGAACTCTTCAAGAAACTGCGCAAGGGACCGTACATCCACAACCACTTAGCAACTTTTCAGACTGTTAAGCCCAGCAAAACTACTTAACTACTTAACTAGGTCGGGCGCCTCTACGAGGCAGCCCGACCTAAAATAAGTAGGCCCAAAGCCCCATCGCTGTACCATCAAATGAGAGAATATGCAAATTCTCCATTTTAGAATGCCTGAAAGCTATTGACAAGCACCCACCGCACAAGCTTCATGAGCTCTTTAATGCGCTCATAAGACGCGCTTTTTGATAATGGAAAATTTTGCAGATCAATGCCTCGACATGGCCCAATCCATTTTGGGACATAATTTAGAATCTATCTCCGAGCAGGGCACTATCACCCCTGTGGCCGGCGAAGGTAGCCGTTTGGACGAGCCCGGTCACGCCGCACTTGCCATTGGTGAGTATTACCGTGCGACCAACGAGACCTCACTTGGTGATTATGATTTAGTCGACCTAGCTGCACGCACAGTGACAGCACAAGCCTTTGCTCCGGAAGAGATGGAAAACGGCCTCGCTTATGCAGCGCTGGGCCTACTGTCCTTCAGCCCTGCCAAAGATCGCAACGCCGTATGGGAACGCCTGATGGACCCCACTCGCGAGCAACTGGACAAGCTTCTACTAGAGCGCAGCGACTACGAAAACCATTACCAAGCCTTCAATATCGCCAAGGCAGTCACTCGCTTTAGCCTCGGGCTATCCAAGAAGGATGAAACTGGCCGCTTGATCGACCGTTTTCTAGAGCGCATCGACAGCAAATCATCCACAGGCTATATCGACGACGCGGCAGGCGACGATACCCGCTTAGGTGGCGCATTCGACATCTATGGTGTCATGAGCTTCGTCTTTATTCGTCAATCGCTGCAGCTGCACGCCAACCTGCACCTGCGCGAACGCAAGCTGCCAAGCCTACGCTCTTACTCGGAGAAATATCTCAAACTCATTCCAGACCTAGCTCGTCAGGACGGTGTGGGCTGGGCCTACGGTCGCTCGCTTGGCGCCTACGGTCAGATGCACTGCATCAGCCTGACACTTCAGGCACTGCGTGATGGCTGGATTCCCGCCAATCAGCGCGACCTTTACGTCGATGCGGTTCGCCGCCTCTTCATGAATTTCTTTGTCACCTACCTCGACCAAGAGCACGGCTATCTCGTGATCCGTGACGACGAGCGCAGCACAGTACCTTACCATACCACACGTATGGCAAACTTCGATGCGGCTCGCTACCTTTGCCAGTGGTCCCGCCTAGCGCGTTCAGCTGGCGGCAGCGCAGCACCTGCTTCGCCAGTGCCTGCCCGCAAAGTGGCCCGCTACGTCAGCTTCGACAAGTCACACCGCAAGGAACAAGGTCTCTTCGTTTACCAAGATCCCGATTCCGGACTCGCGGTGCAATTACCATTGCTCGGCTCCAGCAAACTCGGTAAAGGCACTTCCGACTACCTCGCCTTCCCGCACTCCCCCGGAGTGTTTGACTGGCCAGTCGATAAGTATCTGCCGATCATGCAGCCAGAACTCACATTCGGAGACAAGGTGATCGTGCCCTCTTTCTACGGTAAGAACTGCACCACCAGTATGGGACTGCGCAATGCGCTTAATTTCAAATACGACCAACCGGAATTGATCACCAAAGACGAGGAAATCGTCAACGGCCTCGGTAGCTGTAAAGTTCTTTGGACCTTCCTTAAGGGTAAGATCACTTGCGAATTCTGCTTCACCGTGAAGCAACAAGTCACGCTCGACAAAATGCGTTACATTCTCGGCATTGCAGCGCCTCACAGTCGCTACCGAGTTGCGACCGCCTTTACTCTTGGCGACGAAGGTCACCGCACCGAAGTCCTCAAAGATGACTTCCAGGCAGAGTGGAAAGAGCTCGACGTCGTCACCGATGATCCTGAATTCCGCACTTACTACGGCAACCTACACTACCTGCAAATCCTACAACGCGATCGCCCACTAGTGATGCGCCCAGGCACGCAGTATCGTCTCGCCCTCTCATTTGAGCCAGACCTCGCATTTGCCGACGAATAGACAGGAGCATTAGAAATTAGGAGTTAAAAATTAGGAAATACTTCAATTAGGCTCGCCTTGCAACGCGCCCGATTAAGCATACCTAACTTTTAATTCTAACTCCTAATTCTTAACTCTTAATTCTTAATTCAAAAAAGTGTTATCGATCCGCATCATACCTTGCCTCGACGTCCATGACGGACGCGTGGTCAAAGGCGTCAACTTCGTCAATTTAATCGACGCGGGCGACCCCGTGGAACAAGCCAAAGCGTACGAGCAACAAGGCGCCGACGAACTCGTCTTCCTCGACATCACCGCGTCCAGCGATGAGCGCAATACCATGATCGACGTCGTAGAGCGCACCGCCTCGGAGTGCTTTATGCCACTCACAGTCGGCGGCGGGCTACGCACGGTAGAAGACATTCGCGCCATGCTGAACGCAGGTGCGGACAAGGTAAGCCTCAACACCGCAGCAATTCTGAATCCCAACCTGATTCAGGAATCTGCCGCACGTTTTGGGAATCAATGCATCGTCGTCGCAATTGACGCTAAGCGCGTAGTCGGCGAAAGCGGCAAGTGGGAAGTGTACACCCACGGAGGCCGCAAGCCCACCGGGCTCGACGCAGTCGAATGGGCCAAGGAAGTCGTCTCCCTCGGCGCCGGTGAAATTCTCCTCACCAGTATGGACTCCGATGGCACCAAGGCAGGCTTTGACAACGCACTCAACCGTGCAGTCAGCGAAGCCGTCGAAGTCCCAGTCATCGCATCCGGCGGCGCCGGTACCCTCGACCATCTGGCCGACGCCATCACTGAAGGTAAAACAAGCGCCGTTTTAGCCGCTTCGATTTTTCACTTTGGCACCTTTACCATTAAGCAAGCCAAAGAGCACCTACAGTCAAAGGGCCTTCCCGTTCGCCTTTAACTGGCCACAAGGAAACAGAGCCTAGGGCAAATCAAAATTTAGAATGATTCTGCCTCAAATTAGTCCGCGGGATATAGGCATCCGTGACTATCGCTTAATATATAGTGTTTCTTCAAAATCCTTTAAGCCTACTTCTATAGCTTGGCTACTAATGGTTCACTGTACCCGAGCGCTTGCCACGGCGTAGCTCCAAGCGTGCAAGTGAAAGCCTTAGCGCAGGATAAAAAAACGAAGACAGTCGCCCAGGCCTACAGAAAATAAGTCAGCCCCCTGCCGATCTGACACGTGCGATGAACCTCCATGGGGATTTGTTCTCCTCTCGCTCTACGAACTGAATGAGCTCCACACAAGCGGAAGCCCAATTGCAGAAGCAGCCAAGCAATCGCAAGTGGGGCTAAGATTTCCTGTGATGAAACAGCATCAAAGCGTTGAATGATCACATATCGCATTTACAATATCACGCGCAATAAAACGCTCGACATAATGATTATTTCAATCACATGTAATCATATATTACATGAGAAACATACGACAACAAAAGCTACTTTCTTTACTTTCAATCGATCTAGAAGTAAAAATTAGCACTCTACTAGAGCAGCTTGACATCTCTGAGGCGACGCTGCGTCGCGACTTGTCGGAACTCGCAGAGAACGGAAAAATTGTCAGAACGCATGGCGGCGCCCTGCTTCGTCCCGAAGCGATTAATGAAGCCTCTTTTTTAGACAAAGAACTCTCCGCTCCAGAACAGAAACGGGAAATAGCGAGTTATGCAGCAAACATAATTCCAACAGGTGCATCGGTTTACATCGACTCAGGCACTACCTGCCTAGAAGTCGCAAGGATTCTACTGCGCCGCGGTGATTGCCCTATATTTACCAATTCCCTGCCAATTTTAATTGATGCATGCAAATACAATGCTCGCGTCACAGGCATTGGAGGCACTCTACGTGAAGTATCGCGCGCTTTAATTGGATCAGCCGCACTCAGTTGGCTCGAGAATCTAAATGTTGATTACTCACTCATCGGAGCAAGTGCGTTAAATGTGTCCCGAGGTGCCTATACCACTGAAACTCTAGAAGCCTCAGTCAAGCAACATGCAATTCAATCTTCGAATCAATCGATCCTTGTTTGCGATCATTCAAAATGGATATCCAGCGCTCCCGTCCGATTCGCTCGCTGGTCCGACTTCGACAGATTAATCACCGACAAAGCGCCAGAATCTACCACTCAAAAACATCTTCAACAGCAGCTGCAAGTGAACGTCGTTGGAGTCAAATGATAATGACACTAAAAACTCTTGATCAAAAACTACAGCGAATTTCCCAAGGGATCGATACGCGTAATGACTTCATTATTGCGGATGCCAAAGACGCCGACATGGCATTTGGCGCCATGGCACCAGGTCCCAAACGGCTAGCTCAAAATAAAGATGGCGACAGCCAAAGCTGCAAGTGCTATAAAACACTCTCTCAATACCATGAGCAGATACGAGAGGTGATTAAGCAGCAAGTCGTCGACATCATGCTGCTCTCAGCATCCAACCTCGAGCGTCTTGGCATTGATGAAGGGCTTTTTAAAAACTCCCCGATCACTCCTGCCGCCAGAGCCAACGATACCACTGACATCTGGGCCGTTCGCGGAGGAAGCTACGCCAATCACCCTTCACGCCACTTCCGCACTGCGACATTGGATCACATCAAATACGGAAAGACGGAAACAGACTACAACAAGCCCTACACAGGTGCGGATCTCGGCCTTTATTCAGTCACCTTCACCAATAAACTGGATCAAGACTACGCCGCACTCGAAGCCTTCCACAAGTTTCGTCTCGAAGCTGAAGCCAAGAAGTTTCGCTACTTTTTGGAAGTGTTCAACCCCAACGTAGATCCAGGATTTGATCCTCAAAAAACAGGAGCCTTCCTCAACGATAGTATTATTCGCTGCCTAGCAGGTGTCACCAAGGTCGGTCGTCCAATTTTCCTAAAAATCCCTTACAATGGCCCCGGGCCACTGGAAGAGCTCGTCGCTTATGATAGCAATCTAGTCGTTGGTATTTTAGGCGGCAGTTCGGGAACAACTCTAGATGCCTTTCAACTCATTCATGACGCTCAAAAATACGGCGCAAAGGTAGCTCTCTTTGGTCGAAAGATCAATTTATCCGAACACCCCTTAGCTTTTATTCAATACATGCGGCGCATCACCGATGGCGAAATCACCCCCATCGAAGCGGTCAAAGCCTACCACGGCGACCTCGCGAGGGTCAACATCAGCCCGTTACGAGAATTGAAAGACGACCTTATACTAACCGAAAACAAACTCACCTATTAATACCCCAGATATGTCACTCATCCCTCCCCACTCCCTCGTCACCGAATTCCTCGCACAAGAGCAAATTGCCTCTTTTATTGGCGGCACATGGTATTCGAGTAAATCCACCATACCGGTCATCGACCCCACCAGCGGCGAGGTCGTAGCCTCCGTAGCCTCGGCCGAGGCATCCACCGTTGATCAAGCCATGCAGGCTGCCGACAAGGCATTCCCTGAATGGGCTGCGATGCCCGTATCTGAGCGAGCGGCTCTGCTCAAACGATTTGCAGACTTAATTCGAGAAAACCTAGAAACTCTAGCTCAATTGGAGTCCATCGATGTGGGTAAACCCATCGAAAACTCACGTGGATTCGATATCCCCTTCGGCGCAGACTGTTTTGACTACTTTGCCAATCTCAGCAATGAAGCAGAGTATACTGTTCCGCTAGAAGTCAACGACATCGATGCGCACGTTCAGCGTAAGCCTTACGGCGTATGCGGCTTCATCTTCCCTTGGAACTTCCCTTTCACACTTTTCTGCTGGGGTACTGCACCCGCACTCGCAGCCGGTAATACTGTTGTCGTTAAAGCATCCGAAGTGACGCCACTAGCCACTCTCTATCTAGGTAATTTAATTAAAGAAGCCGGAATCCCGGATGGTGTCATTAATATCTATACTGGCGAGGGGCGTGCCTGCGGCCAACCTCTGGCAGAACACTCACTGCTCAAACACATGTCTTTTACCGGCTCACCTCAAATCGGTAAACTCATAGGTAAAATCTGCGGCGAGCATCTGGTCCCCTGCAAATTGGAGCTCGGTGGTAAAGGCGCCGCTCTCGTGACTCAGGATGCTGACTTGCAAGCGGCCGCCGAAGGGTTGGCAGGAGCCATCACCCTAAACACCGGCCAAGTCTGCTGCACTGCCACGCGCTGGTTTGTCCATTCCTCCGTGCTAGACACCTTCACACAACTCGTACGTGCAGAACTAGAAAAGACTGCCATTGGATCATCAATGGACGAAAAAACTCAGATGGGACCACTCGTATCCGAAACACAATACGATCGAGTCAACGACTATTATAAAAAAGGCATCGCCGAAGGTGCCAAGGTAGTCGTCCCCTTGACAACTCCCACCACGACAAACAACGCAGGATATTTCATTAAGCCACACTTACTGACAGGCGATGAAGACAATATCTGCTACCGCGAAGAGATCTTTGGTCCCACCGCCTACATCGTGCCCTTTGAGGAAGAAGAGAATGCCATCGATCGCATCAACCGCTTAAGCTATGGACTCGCCAATAGCGTCTGGTCAAAGGACCTGGACCGAGCCACAGATCTCGCTGGAAAGCTCATCGCTGGAAATAGTTGGATCAATGCGCACAACGTATTCGCCTACGGACTCCCTTACGGAGGCGTCAACCTCAGCGGATTAGGCGGTGGCGTCAACTCCCCCGAAACCTTCTATAGCTATTTACGCAACCAAACGATTGCTCGTCCACTGTAGGACACTTCGGGCCTTTAATAGACAAACATGTAGTTCGTAGCGACTCAGCAAACTTCCATCCACAAGAACTCACTTCATGAATTCACTCCAATCATTAGCGGACAAACTCGACGCGCAGCGTGATCAAATCGAGTCATTCCTAGTCGTCACTGGCTTCGACGGTTTTGTTGATGAAATGATTCAAGCGGTTGATCTACGCCATGACATCAATCGCTACCAAGCAGTCAAAACGATTGATCAATTTGGAAGTTTAATCAAAGCCGCAGCTGGGCACAGCAGCTTGCGGGAAATTGTAGTCACCCAAACCGATCCAGGAGGTTGCGCCATCAACATGGGCGATGGGCTCGCCGCACTTGGTGTTCAAGTTGATACCTTTGCCACCGTGGGTGAACCAGTGCATGCCGCATTTCAAGAATATGCAAGCAAGGCGACACTGCACAGCTGGGGGCGTGAGCCCGGCCGGACACTGGCCTTTGAATTCAATGATGGAAAACTCATGTTTTCAGCCGTCAGCCCCCTATCGGAATTCACTCCTCAAGACATCCAACAGCGAATCCAAGATGGGGTGTTCCTCGCCAAGTGCGAGACCGCCGATTTGATCGCCATCACAGATTGGACGCTCTTCCCGCACATGACTGCCTGCTGGAAAGCACTGCAAGATCATGTATTTTCAAAGCTCAGCCATCGTCCCAAGTTCTTCCTCGACCTCGTCGATCCTGTCAGTCGAAGTCCCGAAGATATCGCAGCGATGCTTAAAGCACTACCGGGCTTTTGCCAAACCGGTCACACCACGCTAGGCTTGAACCAGAACGAAGCCAACCTACTCTCCAAAGCAACAGGTGGCGAGGCCTTACCCAAACCAGACATCTCACGTGCTAAGGACCAGGCTCAAACACTCCTAAAAGCCCTTTGCGTCGACGAAGTGGTCATCCATGCCGTCGACTATGCAGTCAGCGCTTCCGCACAGGGAACTGCCGAAACGACAGGTCCCTATTGCGCGGATCCCGTCAAATTAACCGGTGCAGGCGACCGTTTCAATGCAGGCTATGCCCTCGGGATGCTACTCGAACTTCCACCGACACAGCAATTGCAACTCGCTGTTTTCACCTCGGGAATCTACGTGCGTCAGGGGACGAGTGCCACTCTCGAACAAGTGATTCAATTCATAAGATCAACCAACGACGAAGCATAGTATTCTGATGATACCATTCACTCATAAAGATACACTCCAGCAAGAGACTAGATACACATGAACATGCACTACATAGACTGGCTGATTCCCATTGCGATGCTCGTGCTAATGATCGGGATCTGTCTATTCGCGCGCACTCTGAATAAAAGTGTGGCCGATTTCCTCGCAGCAAATCGCATGGGGGGCAGATACCTACTCGCTGTCGGTCAGGGCATGACAGGTCTCGGAGCGATCTCTATTGCTGCGAATTTCGAAAAGTATTATCAGACGGGTTTTTCCGCATACTGGTGGGCTAAAATGGTTGCTCCCATTGGACTAATCTTGGCTCTCACAGGCTTTGTTGTCTATCGTTATCGTGAAACGCGTGCTCTAACGATGGCTCAGTTTTTTGAGATGCGCTATAGTCATAATTTTCGTATATTCTCTGGCATCCTAGCGTGGACCTCCGGGATACTGAATTATGGGATTTTCCCAGCGGTGAGCGCTCGTTTCCTCATTTATTTCACGGGCCTCCCCGTAGAATTTGAATTTTTAGGCCACACATTCCCCACGCTAGCCTTAGTTATGCTAATTCTAATGAGTATAGCGCTGCTTATGGTCAGCGTCGGAGGCCAGATCTCCATTATGGTAACCGACATGCTACAGGGGCAGTTCGTCAACGTAGCGCTGTTGATCATCTTAGCGATCCTGTTTTGCCACATGTCATGGGGCGATGTGATGGAAGGCTTGCGTCATTCTCCTCCAGGAGAATCTCGAATCAACCCCTTCAAGCAGGACAAAGTGGGTGATTTTAACATGTGGTTCTTCGTCATGATGGGCATCCTACAGGTCTATGGAACCCGCGCATGGCAAGGCTCCCAGGCCTACAACGCTGCTGCTCGAAATCCCCACGAAGCCAAAATGGCCAATATCCTAGGTGAATTTCGCGGCATGGTAACAACTTTAGTCATCCTGTTGATCCCAATCTTTATCTTTGCCTACCTACATTTGGATGAATTCTCCAGCGATGCGGTAGTGGTGACTCAAAATTTAAGTCTGATTGAGGATACTCAAATACAAAAGCAAATGCGCGTGCCGATGGCACTCGGAGAAATTCTCCCGGTTGGGGTCATAGGTCTATTCACTGCAGTCATTATTATGGCCGCGGTTTCGACGGACAACACCTACCTCCACTCCTGGGGCAGCATCTTTATTCAAGATGTCTTCATCCCACTTCGTAAAAATAAGAAGAAATTATCTCAAAAAGCTCATATGTGGCTCTTACGACTCTCCATCGTAGGCGTCGCAAGCTTTGGCTTTATTTGGAGTCTCATGTTCCCCTTAAACGAGTACATCTATATGTATTTCCAAATAACTGGAGCGATTTACCTAGGAGGTGCTGGAGCCGTCATCATCGGAGGCTTATATTGGAAGCGAGGAACAGTGGGCGGCGCATGGGCCGCGATGATTACTGGATCCACCTTAGCGGTCAGTGGCATTGTTCTACGCAACATCATCTGGCCCAAACAGCTACCGAACTGGAAACTCACTTATTCCGAATGGGGATGGCTACAATCTTTACCGGAAAAATTTCCATTGAATGGAATGCAGATGTCTTTCTTTGCTGCAGTGTTAGCGGTCTTGGCCTACGTATTTTTCTCACTAATATCCAAGACACCCCCAGCCAATATGGACAAACTTCTACATCGCGGGAAATATAGTGTAGAACCAAAGTTCGAAGCTAGCGCGAAAGAGTTGGCATCCGTAAAGAATAACAGCAAAACGCATCTATTACTTAAACGATTAGGAATTAATGATGATTTCACCCGTGGTGACCGTATCATCTACTTTCTTAAAATCGCATGGGTCATGTTCTTCGTGATAAGTTTCATCATCGGCACTACAATCAATGTATTCTACCCAATCCCCGATAGTGCTTGGGAGAAATGGTGGGGGCTGATAGTCACAATGACGATCTGCGCGAGCCTGATTACCGTAGTTTGGTTCTTATGGGGCGGCTTCCGCGATTTAATGGACTTAATTCGTAAGTTAGGTTCCCTAGATCGAAACCTTGATGACGATGGCAGTGTCTCCGAAGAAGAACACGTGCAATAATAAGTCCACTGACACAAAGAAAAACATGAAGCCACTTTCCATTTATTCCCTATTCTTCCTAAATTACTTACTCATGTCATCCGCTCATTCCGCCAATCCTCACGCGTGCTGCACAGGTCCTTCCAGTGTGACCACAGAGCCCCCTCAGCACGTATTGACATTTAAACAAGCCTGGCTTGAGCAAACTAGCGACAGTTTTCGACCAGCAATAGCAGAGCTCTACCCCAATAAAAGCGGATTAAAAGTCATTTTCACCCTAGAGGACGATGAAATTTTTAGCGAAGCAACTGGCTTTAACCAAGAGACTTGGAAGCTCGGCGATGTCGTCGAAATTTTCTTAGGTATCCCCGGAGAGTCCGACTACTGGGAACTACACATCACTCCCAATAACCAACGTCTACAGCTTGCTTGGAATCCACAAAGCTTTGAAGACTTCAGACAAGGAGCCATTCCACTGCAAGAATGCATGATAACAGATCCGGAATTCATTCAGAGCGAAGTTACCGTGAATACAGAAAAGAAAATGTGGCAATGTTCCGTCTTCATTCCATGGACATCCATCAAGCTCGCCACGGGACAAGCCAGCTACGAACTTGAACTCGCATTTTGTCGCTATGATGTTAGCCGAAACCAAAAGGGCGCGACGCTTTCTTCAACCGCAGCACTCAGCAAAGCTAGCTATCATCGCAGGCATGAATGGGACACACTTCTACTAGAAGTGTCCAAATGAGAAATGACCAGCGGCCATAGTCGCCGAGCATTTCAGAGCTTATGCTGGGCACAAAGCCCCTAAGCCTTAAGATCCAGCCATAGTTCGCCCAAGCGAGCCTCACGCTTAAGACACATGCTGCAGGTGCTAGCCAGTGCCCCGCTCGCGTTGGCCCTGGAGCTCACGCAATGGATTAGATGTCCGGCACACTAAGCTGTCGTGCACAGATCTGAAACCACTACTTTCAGATCGTATCAAACTCAATATGCGTGGGTTGACCAGTCCAAGCAAGATCCAGTGCACTGAATAGCTGCTCAGTATCATAGGCTTCGTGCATGAGTGATTCCATCTGCGGTAAATAGGTGAGCGTATCATTCTCTCCGCGTGTTGTTTGCTCCAGAAACGACTTCTCAATGGTCTGCACGGGAACCTTCTGAAACGCATTGACACACAGCGTATGAGCCGACGCAGCTTCGACGCCGCAGATATCATCTTGTGTCGATGTATTGGAGCAACGATCTATGCAGATTCGCAACTTGTGCATACGCTCTCCATCGGGACTGCCGTAGGTCTTTTGACTACCATCTTCAAAGTGAGCGACGATATCCTTGCCATGACTGAAATGGATTTCGGCGTTTTCAAAGATATATCGAAAAATAGGTCCATCCACAGTTTCCGTGGCATGGGTGGTATAAAAGTAAATGTCAGCACCTATTTCCGTTTCAATCTTACAACAGGCGGTATCATAGTTTTCAATTTCATTGGCTCGATAGCACTCCGCAGTCATAGATAAAGGACTAGCCGAGAGATGCAATTCCTCCCCCAAAATGAAGAGCATATTATGCAAATAATGTGCCGTCGCATTATTGACTGGGCTATCATAGACGGGCCGCCCCTGCGCATTGTGAATTTTTCCAGCCCAGTTATTTCGTTGATAATAAGCACTCGCTCGAGGCCATGCGACTCGAGTTAGTAGCTTTTCCGCCCGACCAAAGCAGCCCTTCAAGACATCAGCCTTCAACTCTTGTATCGCTGGACTAAATGTCCACTGATACCCAATTTCCAGAAATTTCCCAGATTCATCCCGTGCGCACTTCATCGCAGCGACTTCTTCAATAGTGGCTGCCATCGGCTTTTCACATAAAACATTAATTCCCGCCCGAAGTAAGGCACAGCTCTGTGACATATGAAATGATATAGGTGAAACGATCGCCGCTAGATCAACGCGGATCGGATCATTCAGAAATGCCTCAACCGACGCATACTGCCGCAAATTACGTTTCTTAAGTTCCGCCCAATCAGGAGCACTTTCAGGTGCTGGATCTACGATCCCGACCAACTTGAGAATTCCCTGTTTTTCGAATGACTGGATCGCCTCAATGTAATAGTGGCCGTAGCCTCCGATTCCAATAAGTAGTAACTGGCAAGGTTCAGATTTCATTATGATGAAACCACCAATTATATATGAAAATCACAACACTAAAATCGCTCGACAAAATGATCACTTCAATCACGATCAATCACGCAAAGCGTGTATTACATTTTCAATTATCATACTTAGCCGAAATGAAAAATATCCATCGTTTTTTAATCTGCATCGCAGCACTAACACTAGCAAGTGTCGCATCGGCCAATCATTTAAAGACAGCAAATCACTTAAGCGCAACAGTCCTTCCAAACATGCAAGCAACTCCCGTGACCACGGCCCTACCTACTGAAAAATCCATGTTAGAAACTTCAATGATGAATCAAACCGACAAGTCCCAAAACGCCTCATCAGAACGAGAACTTATCGTGCTTGTGGGAGATTCCACGGTAACGGGAAAAAGCGGAGACAAAGATCAGGCTGGTTGGGGATGGGCACTTCAGCAATGGACCACCGACGACATAGAAGTAATCAACACCGCTGTGGGTGGTCGCAGTTCCCGCAGCTTTAGGTCGGAAGGCCGTTGGGACGACGCTCTCAAACTGACTCCCGACTGGATATTCATTCAATTTGGTCACAATGATCAAAAAGGAAAAGGCCCAGAGCGTGAGAGTGCCCCCGAGACAGACTATCGAGATCACTTACGTCGATATATACAAGAAGCACGCGAACACGGCGCACAACCAATCCTAGTCACCCCCGTATGCCGACGCACCTACTCAGCTGATGGCACACTGCGAGACTCACTCGCCCCTTACGCCGAATCCGTGCGCATAGTTGCCCAAGAGATGCAAGTCCCTCACATAGACTTACATAATTACAGTTTAAATCAACTCGCACAGATCACTGATAAAGAAGCCATCCAGCGCTTTAGCCCAGAAGGAACGACAGACCGTACACACTTCTCACTCTCGGCGAGTCGGATCGTCGCACAATGGGTCTTGAATTTACTAGAAGTGGAAGTGCCGGAATTGGCATCACACTTCATTCGGCCCAACGAAGTGTTGAATCAAGAATGAAGATATCATTATTCAGCTAGAGCAATCAAAGCAGAAGACGCTCGATGTGCCCACTGAGATAGGCTGCCTGTAAGCTGCGCACTGCCTCATTATAATGCACATGATCCATATAGAGATCATCACCGAGAGAAGCAGTAAAACCATGTAGATCGATGACAGGGATATGTGTATGCCGCATGATCTGATATGCGGCAGCGTTATAGGCAAGCACATCACTTTGATGGCGATGCACTTCGGGGCAAAACTTCTGATGACGTGTGTCGTCAACTGGAGTCGTCGATACCCATACTAATCGATGCCCATACGCTCCCACCAAGTCAACGATCCCTCGCAAGTTTTGAATGTATTCGGTGCGGTCGACTTGTTTCAGGCTAGCATTTGGGGTCGTTTTTATATCATGCAAGCCGCAATTAATAACGATTAAATCAGCCAAAAAATCAGGCGACGCCAATACCATCTTTAAAAAAGATAATACCATTGAAGAGTCCCCACAGTTCGTTCCTCTCGGATGGTCTAAGTCCTCTAGGGCTTGACGATAACCATTTCGATTGTCGACTTCTGCGACTCCCTGTAAGTATTGCACCAGGTAGGGACGGTAATGCACAAAGATACTATCCCCGATCCAAAATATTTTGCTAGGGCTGGACTCTTTTTTCATGGAGTAGATTCGTCGAATGAAACAGCTTAGCACTGGCAAAGGCATGATTGCACATACCCCACAGTACGCATTTCGCCGCGCGACTGGGATCATGAGCCAAGTGTTTACGATTGGAAGGGATTCCGTCATTCGACTTGAGCGCAGTCGTATCGGCTCCAATTAAAATGGCTCCATTTAAACCCTGGTTATCCACCACTTCTGCTTGATTATACCATCCAGTGATCCACAGACGTAATCCTACGTCCTTAAACCGCTCATCGGGAACAAGACTATGTAGCCAGAGTAAACCATTGGCACACTCATACATCGCCATATTCGCTTCCGGACGATCGGACGGTAATATTTCGTGACCGATGCAGTAAGGTAAAGCTCCTCGGCAATAGTATAAGTTGACGATAAAATCCCCTAAGCGCTTTGCACAATCCAACAAGCGCGCATCCTCAAACACTTCATACGCCTCGGCGAGTGCATTGAAAATATAAGCAAAAAACATGCACTTGGTGGAACTATCCGTATCAGAGACCTTCAAGGTGTTTGGATCATAATTCTGATAGAAGGAACCATCCTCACACTGCATCACAATTAACGCTTCGACGGCACGCTCGTATGCATCACGATAAGCCGCATCGCGGGTCAATTGATACAGGGTCGCATAAGTAGAAATAACGTAGATAAAACGACTTCCTACACGTCCCCCGGATTCACGCCAGCCATTTTCCGGAGACCAACCAGAACCAACAATTCCGCTGGGCAATTGGTATTTCACCATCGTTTTCCCGACCATTTCACAGGCAGCTAACAAACGATCCTCTCCAGTTTCCCGATGTAATCGCATAAAATGAGCGGGCACGCGCATCGCATAGAGCGAGCTATAGACACCCGCATCGGTCCAGTACCACATCAAGCCTTGAGCGTCTTTAGCAGGCCCCGAATAGATACCTTTTTCCGAATCGTTCACTAGAGTATCCGCATAATCGATCGCATTTTGCTTAAGCTCTGGACGTTGCAAAATATCTGCCAGATCGAGCCACACAGAAATAGTCTCGGCACTATTACTATTAGGATACATCCACGTCACCGCTCCCGAACGATCATAGATCGCCATGCGATGACACTTCCCCACTCCCTCGGCGGAACGGGTGGCGGCCTCTAACCAAGAAGCCATACCTTCAAGCGAACGAAGAATCATCGAACGATCAATCAGACCACTAAGTTTTGATGCTCCCATCAAAGGAGATTCCATCGGTAAATCAGAGATCATCTCACTTGATTGCGGGTTAAAAGTATTCTGTATCATAATAGAAAGAGTGCACTTAGAGTCATTGGTTGAGCGGCTCGACTTTGAACCAACGAGTTTCCCCCGCTTGCAATGGAATTTCCATGGTTTGACCAGAACCGACCAACTCGTTAGTATCAAAGTCATACACATGACTTTGATATGGAAGTGAAAGCGGCACAGTCCCACTCACGATACCGTGTAAGGACAAGAAGCGACCGTTAAATTCAACAGCGACTTGGCCACTTGGTGCCATAACATTGACCCCTGCCTCTTCGGCAATCCGCGCAAGCATACCGGCATCAAAGGTCCCTAACATGCCCAAGTAAACGCTAGTCCAATCATCAAAACGCTTCACCGCGATTGCAGCTTCACCATCAGCATAGAAAGCCAAAGGAGTCGCCTCGGAATCCTTCACAATAAATCGTTGAAACCCTAGAGGCATATTGCTCTTCGGAATACCGCCACTCATCACTCGAAAGGAAGTCTCCCCCATACCCGGGACTCCAGATAGCCCCTGTGTGAATGGATCTTCGACCTCACCAAACCTCACCTTAGGAAAGGTAGTTACCGTATTGGATTTGATTGTAAAACCAGCTAGCTCACTGACCGAATCATCCGATAGTCCATCATCGCTGACATAACCCGAAGCATAATTCCAAACGATGGTTCGGCCATCAGTCTGAAGAAGGTCCATCACACGCTTCTTTTGCGAGTCCGTGATTCGAAAGGCGTCTGCAAAAATCAACACCTTGTAATCAAATTGCTCAGGATATGCTAGAAGGTCAGACAGATAGACATCCTCAAAAGGAACGCCTGCCTGCTTCATATAAGCGGGATTGTAACGCGATACTGTCTGCAAGGAGCTGACACTTGTGCCGCCTAATCCCTTGCTCACACTCTTGAAGAAATCCCCCATCCAATAGGCAGACTCATCATTCCAAACAAAGGCGACTTCTGGACGGTACGGAGTTGGATTATTAATTTCCAACTCTTTGTAAGCACGCACTCCATTGTTAATTTCTTCAAGTATTTCCGGATCACGATACATCGTGGTCGCCAAATCTAAGAACCAAAATCCTTGCCCTGCAGCAATCATTTGCGCGGCTTCGCGTCGGAACGTAGCCTTAAACCATTGCGGGTTCATGGCAGCTCCCAAACGGTGCGCTTGAATCTCTGCTCCACTCGTTCGTAGCCATGTGCGTAAGTCCAGTTCTTTCACGGCTATTTTCCCGTGTTGGCTAATCGAAGCGAGTGAAGTACGAACGCCCCCGACATTGCCAGGAAGACGAAGCTCATAATAAGGCTGAGGCACAAGAATATCCAAATCCTTAGAAGGTAACAAAACGGTTTCTGCACCTTGGCCACGTCCGCCCCCCATTTGCCAAGTCATTGCAAAGGCGGGACGATCCCAGGCTTTCTTAAAAGCACGCGCTAAACGTTCACGGATGACTAAACCTTGCTCAGACTGGAACTGCTGGTGGTCGACAAAACGCTGCTCTGTCGTCGGGCTCAAAAAGATATTTTTTTTCTTCTTAACCTGCTTCACTAAATCATCCACATGAGGGATCTCCGCGCTTGCTAAAGTTACCTCGTCATCGTTCCAAGCCGCCTGTAAGCCCGCATCCGACTCGTAACGGCGAGTCAACCAATCACGAAATGCCTGCACTGCCGCGTCACTGTAATCAGGCCACATTGCAGTCATAAACTGAAAATCATGGCCACCCGTAATAAAAGCTCCGACGACACGATTCGCATAGGGCTTCGTCTTTAGTTCCGCAACAAATGCTTCAATCACTTTCTCCGCATCCAAAAGTGCCTTTTCACTAAACGGAGAAGGCCACCAGCGATATTCATTCAAAGCACTCTTGCGCAAGAAATCGACGCCCCCCTTAGGCAGAGACTCTGAAAACCCCTTAAAATGAAGTCCGTTACCATAGCCCCAATTTCCTGCAGCATCTTGCCATGCATCTTCCGGATGTGTCTCGACCCAATCTCTCGGCCAACAGACATGGAGGTTCAACACGAACTGGCTATCTTGAGCCTTGAGCGAAGCTTGCTCCAGCCAATGTAAAGGCGTCCGAAAATCATACGCTTCTTCACCATTCCAGACAGGATACGCAGGTGGATAACGCTCATCCACAATATCGTTCATCTGAACGGATGAAATCAAAGTTTTTACCCCGGCAATCTGCTCCATGCCTGCATAATCGCCAAAGTGGCTTCTCAGAATGGTGTAAAATACAGGGGGCCTCACCTCTCCATCGATCACTAAGCGTGATCGATCTCCCTCTTTTTTAACTTCCGCCAATGACGGCTCTTCAGGCTCTGGCTTCCACCTTTCTTCTGGGAGAGTTTCGGTGGGGACTGGTTGGATATATTTAAAATCGGGTGCCGGCGCACTCACGTCATCGATCCAAACCGTTGCCGGGTTACCCTTTAATACAATTCGAATATAATACTCTTTATCAGACTTGGTCTTATCGGCCTGAATAAAGCGCTTGTCCCACACTCCTTCGGGACGATTCCTCAAGATCGTGTTACCTAAAACAACCCAGCCACGAGCAATTTCACCCACCGTCAAACTGCCATCGGCTCTCTCAAAAAAGATCTGAAGTGTTGAGTCGAAAGGTGCATCATTTGAGTGATAATACATCCGAACCAATGGTTCTTGCCCAGCCTTCACCAACAACGGCTTAACTGAACGTAGTGTGATTTCACCCTCCGATGAAGTCTTTTCAATTTTCAAGCTCCCCCCAGCACCACGACTCTGAGTTTCGTCAAATGTAACCATCCCCAGTCCTCCATCTGCAGTTAAAAAAGTCCAATCGGAAGTCCAATTGGGATTTTCAAAAGTTCCATTTTGAATGGGATCCTCTGGCGCGGGAGGTGTAGGATCGGGACTATACACCTTTTCAATCAAAGGAAATATTTCCTGCATCAACTCACGAAGTTCAGGATCTTTCAATCCATCTAATTGTGCCCGCAAAGCACTGATGACCGAAATTCGCTCTCGCAGAGAAACCGCGGTCTTTGCCCGTCGAAGTAAAACTTCTTTACCTGGCTCACCTAATGAGAGCAAAGTAACTGCAGCCACCGAGCGCGTCGACTCAGTATTTGGATAGCCCAACTGCTCTTCGAGAACTCGTAAAGTCATAGGCGAAGTGTCGCCAACTTGCCGGAGTGCATAGGCCGAAAGGCCGACGACCTCATTGTCCTCCGAATCCAATAGCTTTAGCAGGCGTGCCAATTCTTCTGTAGTTGCCGACTGCTTTTCAGCAATTGCGACACAAAATTCAGCAGGCTCAAGAGACGCTCCAAATGACATCAAAGCGGTCAAAGAAAAGAGCACAGAAAAATAACGGAGAAACATAGATAAATAGAAGTGTGGGGAATAAAAAAGATATAATAAGTAAGCATAGCTAGCGCTAGTACGACTGAATCAGACGAACCAACCGGGACTAACTTTTCGTAAAGAAAGTATAGGATCTACTCCATCGCAGGGTAAGCACCTGCGATCAAATCCATAGCCATAGGCTTCCATTCATCAGTGGAATCGGCGACAAAACCTTTGACCTTACAGGAGTAACTTTCAGACACCAAGCGACTCGCATTTACCATCAGATACAGTTTATTATACTTGCTCGGCCGGTATTTCAGGAAGCTCTTATTATTTGATACGCCAGGAAACACCTGCGGATAAGCTAGAACTGCCCCCACACCAGTTTTCTCAGAAAATAGTGCGATACCTGTAATATCATCACGGATACCCTTCTCAACGACATTACCCAAAAAATTGCCTTCTTCTAACCCTCCATCCTTTAGGATGGCCGACCATGTCAGCATTTTCGGGTTCCAACAATGCATATAAACATATGCATAATTGACCTCGGACGTATCTCCGACCTCCTCAAAGTCAGCCAGCTCTTCAAGTCCCTGCTCCGATAATATGACAGTCCACGTGCCACGAACCGGGCCATAGCGAGAAACCTTCGTGAATTTGTAGATGTCGCCTGCCGGAGCCTCTAATGGTTGACGAAACGGATAGACGACTCCATCGACTTCTAGAGTGAGCGATTCGATAATCTCCCCCCCATGCTTGGTGCCTATAAATTCGTATTTAGCTGGCACCCCCTCCTTCTTCTTCATTTTCAGGACGGTCTGATGCGCTCCGGTATCCATCAAAATCTCCTCCCCCTGATACGTCAGTGTGTTGATTGTCCACGCCGCTTCCTTCGAAATTTCTAACGAGTAATCGCCCACTTCCAACTTCAATGAAGAATCACTTAAGTATGGAACAGCAGACGCAGCATTCGCAATGGAACTAACAAGCAACAAACCCATCAAGGCAGCGTTAAAGATTTGATTCACTAACTTCATATTTTCTATTCAATTTTCCTTCTAAAATTCAGGAACAAACTGTCCGCGCCCCAATGGCTCGTCATATCCAGGAGGTGATTCCATATTCAACTCGACCGATTCAACATGCTGGTCAACGTAAAGGACATTTGCAGTGGATCCCACATGGCGCGGATCCACGTCCGTATAGGAAAGCAGTCGAAACATTCCAGCATTGAGAGTCGAGTGTTTCGAATCTGCGAGTAGCACTGTGTTCGACGGATTAGGAATCGTCACCAGTGGCACTCCCTTTCGATACTCTCCGTCAACTGGCGAAAGACGCTGGTTAAATCCATAATCAGAATATTTACCCCGGCTTTGTGCCGTCCACTCCTCAGGGCGTGAAGGGCAAATCAACACATCATACGCTTCATGAAGGTAAATGTTGATAATATATTCCGACCAAGTGGAACGAAACGAATGAACGTCAGTACCAAACGTCGGTCCTGGATAAGTCCCAGAGCTAACGCCCTCTTCACTAGGAGGAAGGCGATTATAGTGCTCATTGGAGAAGAGCATTATGCCCTTCCCCAACTCGCGAATATTCGCCACACACTTAACCCGATCAGCAGTTTGCCGAACTCTACCAATCCCTACAATCAAGATCCCTAAAAGGATTCCAGCAATCGCAATTGCAGACAGCAATTCGATGAGAGTAAACCCTCTCTTTCTATCAATATGCATATTCGAAATGGAATAAATCACAGATCCAAAATAGGGCGAGAGGAGCAAACAGCTATCTACGGCGGCGCGCCTTAACGACACAAACAAATCCGATGGCAGAGAGACCCAAAATCGCAGCAAAGTTTGATGCTTCTGGCACTGTCACAGTTGCATTCGAAATCGTCATACTATTCAAGTTCGCACTGGCACCCGCACTCGCCATATAGAAACCAATAGTATCAAAGGTCGCCGGATAGGCAGATGCAAAATAATCCTCGTAGCTCGCTACAATCGTACTACTACCAAAATTTCCAGAGACCAGAAGATCATCTCCAGAGCGCTCTAAAAACAAATTCAGTGCAACTGCGACATTATCACCAAAACTCTGATTGGCAGGCGCATCAGTCACTGTACCAGTCGTCGTCGACGAGGTAGAAAACGGAGTTGAACTCCCTGCCTCCCTGCGGTAGATGTTTGAATTACCCGAAGCAAAGAAAATCCCCGTCCAGTCTTCTCGATAAGATGTTTGATCAGGGGAAGTAGCAAGTCTATCACTGACGATTGCGGTGGTTAACTGCGAACCGCTATCATATATTCCAAATCGGAAATCAACAACTGTGCGTGAGGTAGTTACGGTGGCGTAATCAAATGTGATACCGGCTGAGTAACTCAACGTATCCCCATCCGACAAAGTCACTGGAGAGCTTGGGTCCGCAAAATGCGACCAGAAATACGTTTGCGCCCCAGTGTCAGTTCCACCGTAATTGAGAGTTGCCGTATTGGTCGCACCATTATCGATACTAGTGCCAGTATTAAATGAATACCAATCATCAGCGGCATACGTTTGCGCGCTTCCGACATTTAGACCGAAGGCTAAACCAACGGTAACAAGTGATAAATTGCGAAGGAGGTGTAGTTGTTTTTTAGTAGTCATGATGGTTTTCTAGCTGGTGACGTCGCTGTTGCAATAAAACTGTGATGAATACTGATTCATTGGCTTGTTCTTAAGCCTAGAAATGCTATTCCTCAACTAATGGAACCCCCAAAACGCATCACTCAAAGGGATCTCGCTCAACTGCTGAACATGAGTCAGGTCACTGTATCCAGAGCCTTGAGCAATAGCTCTTTAGTATCAGAAGCGACCAAGGAATCCGTAATGCAGGCCGCCGCTAAACTAGGCTATCAGCCTGATCCCGCACTCAGTAGCCTGAACGCTTATCGCCGGACAAAGCAACCCATCAAAAACGGTCAAACCCTAGCATGGATCACTGGCCAAGAGGCAACTAAATCAAGTATATGGTACCAAGGCGCATTACAGCAAGCTCACAACTACGGTTACCACATGGAAACATTCAGCCCAAACTCAAAGGGGATGACTCCAGCGCGCGTAATGCAAATACTACACAATCGTAATGTTAGCGGTTTAATTTTCGCACCTCGTCGTCAAGCTCACACGCAACTAAATATCGACCTAAAGAATTTCTGCGCGGTCGCGATCGGTTACACACTTCAATCTCCCATCGTGGACCGTGTGATTACTGACCACCATCGCAACCTCATGATCTGTTTCCAAAAGTTATATCAGGCTGGCTATCGTCGCATTGCCATGGCCACTTCCGATAGCACTGAGCAACGGATCGAAGGTCGCCGTATCAGTTCTTACTTATATCAATTACACAAACATCCGGATGCTGAAAAAATACCCATCCTCGAATATCCTAATACGATTGAAAAAATCCCTCGGGCAATCATCCCCTGGATTGAAAAATGGCGTCCCGATGCCATTCTTTACCAGAACCCTCATGTCCTGAGTGCCTGCCGTGACTACGGAATCAAAATCCCAGAGGACATTGCTTTCGCATCCATCGCTCTGAACCCCCGATGGCCCAAAAACGAAGATTATTCCGGAGTGGACGAACTCTATCCACAAATAGGAGCCTTCGCCGTTGATACATTGGTGGCTCATATCCGAAAAAACGAACGTGGAATTCCCAAAGAACGACGCGTGCATATGCTGGAAGGAAGGTGGATCGCTGGATCAACAATGCGACACGCCAAGCACTAAGCATTCAGCCACTACCATATAATCTGTATTATACCTCACACCATACTTCTATGGAACAAGATGAATCCGAACGGAAGCAACGTATCATCCGCGACAGTACACCTCACTGACCACACTGAGGTTGGCCAATATATTCAGGTTCACACTGAATTAGAAATGTTTCACATGATTTCTCACCGCTAGACGAGTTGATCGAAAACAACAGCCCGCAGATCAACGATCTGCAGGCTGTATATGAACAAGGCATCTACTGTCGAAAGCGAGACCCATACGGATGCCAAACGACTAGTGCATATCGACCACGACATCTCCGATACCAGAACGAAGGAAACTAAAACGCACTTCAGGGTGATCCGCCAACAAGGACATTGGAACCGCACTATCGGCAATCTTCTTTGAAATCATCAATGCACTCAAACGCATACCAAATGGATTGTCATGGTGGCCCGGATGCCAAATGGAAACAGCGTCAGCCTTCCAGGTTTCCTGAGGCCCCACTGTGGCGGCATGGGTTGGAATCATACTGACATTGCCACCACCGCTGGTACGCGCATTTTGTATCAACGTAACTGGATGCAGTTTGACAATACGTGTCGCCAACTTCCGATACTCTTCGGGCGTAGGCGGCGCATCGGCATATTGCCCTTCACGTGGCAAAGGATCATTGAATGCCCAGTGTTTAATCTCGCCTTGGCCACCTTGCATCAACGCACAACGCACTTGATCATAGCTATCACTATATGCCTGCAAGTCTCCACTAGGGAAATGCTTATTCGCAGTCGGCATCGCTAACTCCTCTCGAATACGATCAAAACACTGGGTGTTATCACAGCGTGCGAACGACAAGGGATGGGACTCTTCAACCGGAACTCCATTCTCCAACCATTCGTCCATGCCCCAGAAATGCGCATCTAGCTTTCCGAGATTCATATCCAATGCATTCACCATCTGAGCAACCAGTGGCAGTTGCTCCGTCGGACCAACGGGACCGCAAATTCCAACAGGATTATCCGACGTTGATTGCTTCCACGCATTCAAATACTCCAGCGCTTGAGCCGTGTATAATTCTTGCGGTGTATCATAGATCCGGACCGTGAACCCAGGACGTGATAATTGTTCAAGATCCTTCGCCGACAAGCGAGCGGCGTCTTGCAGAAGGTCAGCTTCCAAAGTCGTGTAATCCCACCACCCTTCGGCTAGTTTACTAATTGGTCTAGGCATAATTTAATCTATTGGTTCAGTTAATCGTTTTTGTGAAAATTTGAATTTTTAAGACAGGAAGATCCTAGCAGTTCAGCGATCGGATCAAAGTCAGACGGTCCGAAGCCCAATGGATTGTGGCGTATCAAACCTTCCGCCAGCGAGAACGCTCCCGAACGCTGCCCCATCGCTGTAGCCATCTCAGTCATCTCAGTTTCGAGAACGGACATTCCTTGCGTGTCTTCAAGCCACTGCGCCTGACTCTTGTGGCAGTTCAGCATGGCAGTCTTTGTAGCGATCACATCACTAATGTCGATAAATCGCTCTGGCGTCACCGTTCGCCCAAAGGGATCCTGTAGTCCATGTGGCATCGCGTGATACACGGCTACCGGCTTATCATACGGCTCAACAAATGGATCACACTTCGCATTCTTCATGCCACGAGATATTGCGGCAGTTACCGCCAATCGCGCACTATTTTGATGATCTTCCATGTAATCCGCAAGCGCCTGAGTTAGTACAATGTCTGGCTTCACTCGCCGAACTGCCGCGATGACTTTAGCCAACGACTCTTGATTATAATAAACCTCTAGATCAGGAAACAGTGGCGGATGCATCATCGCCCCCATTACGCTAGCCGAAGCCTGTGATTCTTCCCAACGAACCCGGACACACTCTTCTGGACTTAAAGTAGAACTCCCTAAAGAACCATCCGCTAAGTTCATCATGTGAATTTCGACTCCACGCGATTTCAATTGGAGCAAAGTCCCGGCCAACATGAACTCAATGTCGTCGGGGTGCGCAACTATAGCTAAAGCAATCATATTGAATTAAATCTTACAGCATGCGGCAGAAAAAAACTGCCTTGAGCTTGCACAATAACAATACTAAATTAACCTCCACGAGCTCCAGAAGCGCAAACTGAAGCCAACAGTAAGAGTCCCTAGCATAATCCTTCACCCTATAAAAAAAAATATAATCTGAGAACATGTTGCCACATGAAGCAAAAATCGAACTTCTGGCAGCCAGTCAGTACGGACTTAAAACCACCACATTTGAAAAGGAATGCGTAGATTTCCACTGGCATTTCCACCCTGAAGTCGAATTAGTGTGGATCGAATCCGGGGAAGGACTACTACACGCGGGCCAAGCGCTGTTCCCCTATCAAGCGGGACAATTAGTTTTAGTAGGCGCCAACCTCCCCCACGCCTATGGGTCCGCTCCCAGCCAACGCAAGGGAGCGAAATGGACCACTCTTCACTTTCGTCCATCAGTGTGGGGAAATGAATTCTGGCGGCTTCCCGAAAACAATCGTATCTTTGATTTACTCGAGCGCGCAGGCTGTGGCTATCTTTACTCCAATAAAACTGCTGCACAAGCAGCCGAGTTCCTAGTTCACATTCAAAACCCAAAGCCTGGAGATATGCCTCTGGCTCGACTACTCAATCTGCTAGATCTATTAGCCAGAGATGAAAGCGGACGTAAGCTCAACCCGCAGTCCGTGAGTGGCGGCAAGGTCGAATTACAGGATACTCGCCTGCAATTAGTACTCAGGAAACTAGAGCAGACCTCTCACGAACCAGGACTCACTCAAGCAGAAGCAGCTCAATGGATAAAGATGTCGCCCCCGGCCTTTTGTCGCTACTTCAAACGATTAACTGGCCGAAAATTTCAACACCACCTCAACGAATTGCGCATTTCACGAGCCTGCGCGAGCCTATTGGGAACTGAAAAATCAATTACAGAAATCGCATATGATTCAGGCTTTAACAATCTATCAAATTTCAACCGTCGTTTTAAAGAATTCACACAACACACCCCTCGCTCCTACCGCCAAACACAAGGTGGGCTCATTTCCAGTAAAACATAAATGATACATCAACCAAAGTGAACGAGAAAAGCCCCCCCGAATGAAACAACCATTCCGAATCTCAGGAGCTACCAACAAAAAGCCCTAAGTCATTAAACTTAGGGCTTTTATGTGATGGAGGCGCGGGTCGGAATCGAACCGACGATAGAGGATTTGCAGTCCTCGGCCTTACCACTTGGCGACCGCGCCATCACTTGTTAAGGCGGCTAGTAGATGGATATAAAAGTCGAGATCAAGCGAATTTTTGTTAAAATTTCAGTTTGTCCAAATATAAAGAATAGGTCTGACTCTCCGCACACTCCACATGCCTTCCCAACACGATAATTCTCAATCCTCCAGCTCGCGAAAAAAATCGAAACGCCGCTCGCGCAGTACGACAAAATTCATTCCCAACCTGCAGCAACTCACCAATGCAGCGGCCGAGCTCCCAGACCCCGATCTCTGGCCAGAAAAGACCTATCAATGCCCGATCGAAATCGACGGCAAACAGCGCACCATCGACTTCGCTCTTAAATCCATTAATCGCGGCAAAGTGCTAGCCCCACGCTGGACCTATGAAGGTCGTATATTGATTCGCAAGCGCGACGCCTGATCCAGTGAACTCAGAGCAAGGGCTCTCGGAATGCTCGGCGCCATAAATACACAAGCGACACAGCTGCAGCCGAAGCCCATAATAGCGTCCACAAGCACAGCTAATTACACGTCAGCATCTGGCTTCCACATTGACGCTGAGCACTTAAAGACCTACAGTAAGTCTTGACGGCAAAAGCAAGCCTTGCCCCCGTCTCTACCTCAACCCCACCATGCTATGTTCAACAAGAAATCAGTCGACATTGCTGTCCTCGGCGCAGGTCCCGTAGGACTCACCGCAGCCCATATCCTCGCCGATCAAGGAATGGACTTCACCCTCCTCGAACGCGCAGCAGGCACACACACCCATAGCTACGCCCTCGCACTCCATCCTGACACCCTAGAACTGCTAGATACCCTCGGTATCGTAGCCCCAATACTCCAGCGGGCACTACGCCTACAAAGATCCACCATCTTTGACCCAAGTAACAAACAACGAGCTGTCATCGACTACGGAGCACTCCCCGTAAAATACCCCTTCCTCGCCGTCATTGCGCAGAGCGACCTCGAAGACATCCTAGTAGCCACACTTGCGAAAAAAGGCCACACTCCCCAATGGAACCACCGCGTGCGCTGCATTGAACCCTCTGCCGAGGGCGTACGCTTCACCGTGGACCACCTAATGGAAGGCAGCACCGGCTACGCCATCGCACACAGCGAACAAGAAATCGACAAAATCTACGAGTATCAATCCAACTATATGATTGCGGCCGATGGCTACGAGTCAATGGCACGCAAGGCTGCCAACATCGGCTTCCCGGAGATCAAATCCAGCTTAGACTATGCAGTTTTTGAATTTGAGACCAACACCCGCCTACTCACCGAGATGCGTATGATGGTCGACAATGACAAGACGCACATCTACTGGCCACTCGGCAAAGGCCGCTGCCGCTTCAGCTTTCAAATGCCCCCTAACTTCGCCCAAAAGCACTCCTTCAATAAGGACCATGCTATGGTCGACAATGAGGCTCAAGAAAGCTCTGAATTGAGTAATGCCCACCTCGATCACCTGCTACACACTCATGCCCCCTGGTTCATAGGCTCCTCCAGCGATGTCAAATGGCGTGTCATGGTGCACTTCGAAAAGCACCTCGCCGACAGCTTTGGCAACGGCCGCGTATGGCTCGCTGGTGACGCTGCCCACATGGCTGCACCTGCAGGCATACTCAGCATGAACGTCGGCATGCTCGAAGGCGCCGACCTCGCTGAAAAGCTCAGCATAGACAGCAACGAAGATGGACGTCAATTTCGCCTCAACGCCTACAACCTAGACCGCGTCACAGAATGGCGACGCCTACTTGACATCGACCAAAACATCCAAGGCCAAGGCAACACGGCCGAGTGGCTGCTGCGCCACCGAAACAACATCATCGGCAACATTCCCGCCTCAGGAAACAGCTACCAAGCCATTTTAGAACAGCTTCAACTACACGAAAGCATAGCCGTCTCATAAGCACCAAGTGCTCATTCCAACAAAATCGAACGGAAGATAGACTGAAAACACAGTCCAGGCTTGCCAAGTGGCCCCGAGGTCACTTTCTTGCTCAATCTTTCAGGAGAAGTGGCAGAGTGGCCGAATGTGACTGACTCGAAATCAGTTGTACCCGAAAGGGTACCGGGGGTTCGAATCCCTCCTTCTCCGCCATTCGACGCGCTACGCTTGCTCATGGCAGGCCAAAAGAGTTGAAAATTAAGACGAGCTATGGAATTTCCCAAAGACTTAAAGCGCGTCGAATGCCCT